>JBOHIT010000145.1:0-4301 GCA_050726155.1 Bradyrhizobium sp. | reverse complement strand
AAGAGAAGATGATCAAGGCTGAAGTTCCAGTGGAACTAAAGGTCGACGGACGCTTCCTTTACGGTGCGCCCGCGTCCGGCCTGCAGCTCGAAGGCGACATGCTGGTGACCACGGCGGCCTCGGGGCGGCCGGGCTATCCCGGCTACCAGTTCGGCGTCGCCGACGAGGAAACCGCCAGCAACGAGCGTACCCCGATCGAGAACCTGCCCGAGGCCGACGCCAATGGCGTCGCCACCTTCCCGGTCTCGCTGGCCAAGGCGCCAACCTCGACCCGCCCGCAGGAAGCGCAGATCTTCGTCCGGATGGCGGAGGCCGGTGGCCGCGCCGTCGAGCGCAAGCTGGTTCTTCCAGTGGCGCCCGCTGCCAACCTGATCGGCATCAAGCCGCTGTTCGGCGACAAGAGTGTCGCCGAGGGCGACAAGGCGGAGTTCGACGTGGTGTTCGTCGCCCCCGACGGCAAGCAATTGCCGCGCGACGGGCTGCGCTACGAACTTCTGAAGATGGAATCCCGTTACCAATGGTATCGGCAGAATTCGTCCTGGGAATATGAGCCGGTCAAATCGACCTCGCGCGTTGCTGATGGCGACCTGACGCTCACCGCCGACAAAGCGGCGCGGGTATCGCTGGCGCCACAACCCGGCCGTTATCGCCTCGACGTCAAATCGACCGAGGCGGATGGTCCGGTCACGTCGGTCCAGTTCGATGTCGGCTGGTATTCCGACGGCAGCGCCGACACCCCGGATCTCCTGGAAACCTCGATCGACAAGCCGGAATACGCCTCTGGCGACGCCATGGTGGTGTCGGTCAATGCCCGCTCGGCCGGCAAGCTTACCATCAACGTGCTGGGCGACCGCTTGCTGACCACTCAAACCGTGGACGTCAAGGAGGGCACCCAGCAGGTCAGATTGACTGTCGGCAAGGATTGGGGCACCGGCGCCTATGTGCTGGCGACCTTGCGCCGTCCGCTCGATGCGGCAGCCTTGCGGATGCCTGGACGGGCGATCGGCCTGAAGTGGTTCGGCATCGACAAGAAGACCCGCACCTTGCAGGTCGCATTGTCACCGCCGCCGCTGGTCCGTCCCGGAACCGCGCTCAAGATTCCGGTCAAGCTCGGCGGGCTCAACCCCGGCGAAGACGCCAAGATCGTCGTCGCCGCGGTCGATGTCGGCATCCTCAATTTGACCAATTACAAGCCGCCGGCGCCGGATGATTACTATCTCGGCCAGCGCCGCCTGACGTCGGAAATCCGCGACCTCTATGGGCAGCTGATCGACGGCATGCAGGGCACGCGCGGCCAGCTCAAGACCGGCGGCGATTCCGCCGGCGCCGAGCTGCAGGGCAGTCCGCCCACGCAGAAGCCGCTGGCGCTCTATTCCGGCATCGTCACGGTCGGTCCTGACGGATCCGCCGAGATCAGCTTCGACATTCCGGAGTTCGCCGGTACCGCGCGCGTCATGGCGGTGGCATGGAGTTCGACCAGGCTCGGCCGCGCCACCATCGACGTCACCGTGCGCGATCCCGTGGTGCTGACGGCGACGTTGCCGCGCTTCCTGCTCAATGGCGACCGCGGCACGATGAGCTTCGACCTCGACAACGTCGAGGGTGCGGCTGGCGACTACACCATCAACGTCAAGACGACCGGCCCGGTGAAAGTCACCGGCAATCCAGCAACGACAGTCAAACTGGCGGCCAAGCAGCGCACCTCGATGTCGCTGGCGATCGACGCCGGCGGCGCCGGAACCGCCAGTTTCGACGTCGACATCAAGGGCCCCAACGGCTTGGCGCTGGCGCGGCATTACGCGCTCGACGTCAAGGCGGCGACGCAGATCCTGGCGCGCCGCTCGATCCGGACCCTGGCCAAGGGTGAGAGCCTGACGCTGACGTCGGACATGTTCGCCGACCTGGTGTCGGGGACGGGCAGCGTGTCGCTCTCCGTCAGTCTTTCGACGGCGCTCGATGCGGCAACCATCCTGAAGGCCTTGGATCGCTATCCCCATGGCTGTTCCGAGCAGATCACCAGCCGCGCGATGCCGCTGCTGTACGTCAACGATCTCGCGGCCGGCGCGCATCTGGCGATGGACACCGCCGTCGACCAGCGCATCCGCGACGCCATCGAACGGCTGCTGGCGCGCCAGGGCTCGAACGGTTCGTTCGGCCTGTGGTCGGCCGGCGGCGACGACGCCTGGCTCGATGCTTATGTGGTGGATTTCCTGACCCGCGCCCGTGAAAAGGGATTTGCGGTACCGGACGTCCTGTTCAAGAGCGCACTCGACCGCATTCGCAACGCCGTGGTCAACGCCAACGAGCCGGAAAAGGACGGCGGCCGCGATCTGGCCTACGGCCTCTATGTGCTCGCTCGCAACGGTGCCGCGCCGATTGGCGACCTGCGCTATCTTGCCGATACGAAGCTCGGCAATCTCGCAACGCCGATTGCGAAATCGCAACTGGCGGCGGCGCTGGCTTTGGTCGGCGACAAGGCGAGGGCGGAGCGCGTCTACGGCGCGGCGCTCGACGCACTGGCGCCGAAGCCCGTGATCGAGTTCGGCCGGGTCGACTATGGCTCAGCCTTGCGCGATGCCGCAGCTTTGGTCTCGCTTGCGAGCGAAGGCAATGCGCCGCGAGCGACGCTGACGCAGGCAGTGCAGCGGGTTGAAGTGGCGAGGGGGCTGACGCCCTACACCTCGACCCAGGAAAACGCCTGGCTGGTGTTGGCTTCGCGCGCGCTGTCAAAAGAGACGATGGCGCTCGAGATCGATGGTTCGCCGATCAAGACGGCGGCCTATCGCAGCTACAAGGCGGAGCAGATGGTGGGCAAGCCGGTCAAGATCACCAACACCGGCGACGCACCGGTGCAGGCGGTGGTCTCGGTCTCGGGTTCGCCGGTCACGCCGGAGCCTGCCGCCTCAAACGGCTTCAAGATCGAGCGCAATTACTTCACGCTCGACGGCAAGCCGGCCGACATCTCCAAGGCCAAGCAGAACGACCGTTTCGCGGTGGTGCTGAAGATCACCGAGGCCAAGCCGGAATTCGGGCACATCATGGTGTCCGACTATCTGCCGGCCGGCCTTGAGATCGACAACCCGAAGCTGGTCTCGTCCGGCGACAGTGGCACGCTGGATTGGATCGAAGACGGTGAGGAGCCCGAGAATACCGAGTTCCGCGATGACCGCTTCACCGCGGCCATCGACCGCACCAGCGACGACACGGCGGTGTTCACCGTCGCCTATGTCGTGCGCGCGGTATCGCCCGGCAAATACGTGCTGCCGCAGGCCTATGTCGAGGACATGTACAATCCCTCGCGCTATGGCCGCTCCGGCACCGGCACCGTGGAGGTCCGTCCGGCCAAATGAGCGAGACGGCGGCTATAGCGCCGGCGACGCCTCGCAAGGGGCGTTGGTGGTGGATCAGGAAGGCGGCGGGAATTTCCGCCGTCGCCAGCCTGGTTGTGGCCGGTGTCTTCGCGGGCTGGGTGGCTTCGCTCGGCCCGCTGCCGCTGGAGCAGGCGCACAAGGTCTCGACTTCGATCGTCGACCGCAACGGCAAATTGCTGCGCGCCTATGCGATGGCCGACGGCCGCTGGCGGCTGGCGGTCGATGCCAGGACCGGCGTCGATCCCGAATACCTCAAGCTGTTGCTGGCTTACGAAGACCGCCGCTTCTACGATCATCGTGGCGTCGATCCGCTGGCGCTCGGCCGTGCCGCGCTGCAACTGATGACGCGCGGGCATATCGTGTCCGGCGGTTCGACCATCACGATGCAATTGGCGCGGCTGATGGAGCCGCGGCAGGAGCGCTCGGTTTATGCAAAACTGCGCCAGATGGTGCGCGCGATCGAGATTGAACGGCGACTGAGCAAGGACCAGATCCTCGACCTCTATCTGGCGCTGGCGCCGTTCGGCGGCAATCTCGAAGGCGTCCGCGCCGCGTCGATTGCCTATTTCGGCAAGGAGCCGAAACGGCTGTCGCTGGCGGAATCGGCGCTCCTGGTGGCGCTGCCGCAATCGCCGGAGACGCGCCGCCTCGACCGCCATCCAGATATCGCGCGCGCCGCCCGCGATCGCGTGCTCGCGCGCATGGTCGATGAGCATCGTGTATCGCAGGAGGACGCGGTTCAGGCCAAGGCCGTCACCGTGCCGCGGTTACGCAAACCGATGCCGATATTGGCACCGCATTCCTCCGATCAGTCGATCGCGACGGTGAAGGATACGCCGGTCATCAAACTGACGCTGGATGCAAGCCTGCAGAAGACGCTCGAAGCGCTGGCGCGCGATCGCGCGATCGCGCAGGGGCCGAATATTTCGG
>JBOHIT010000144.1:0-8739 GCA_050726155.1 Bradyrhizobium sp. | reverse complement strand
GTACGACGGTGAGCCCCTGCCCGACGAAAGCGATTTGGCTGCGTTCCTGAAAGCCCAATCGACGGAAACGACTGTCATCGACAAGCGAACAGCGCCGACGCCAAGCCCCATCACGCGGACCATTCGACGGCGATACGTCCGACCCTACATCGCCCATGCCTCGATCGCGCCTTCCTGCGCCATGGCGCAATGGAACGGCGACCGCGTCCATGTCTGGACCCACAGCCAGGGCGTCTATCTCTTGCGCGCGGACCTGGCGCTGGTTTTGAAACTGCCGGCCGAAAACATTGCCGTGGAGCATCTGGAGGGGGCCGGCTGCTACGGGCATAACGCCGCCGACGACGTCGCGCTCGACGCCGTATTGCTCGCCAAGGCTGCCGGGGGTCGGCCGGTGCGGGTGCAATGGTCGCGCGCGGGCGAGATGTCGGATGCGCCGTTTGGCGCGGCCATGGCGATCGAGATTGAAGCCGATCTCGATGCCGAGGGGGAGATCGCTGGCTGGCGCCATTCCATCTGGAGCAACGGCCACGCGGCGCGGCCGGGCCGCGCGGCGCAGCCGGCGCTGCTGGCGGGATACGAACTGGAGAATCCGTTCCCGCGGATGATCTCCACCAACCCACCGCAGGCCAATGGCGGCGGCGGTGATCGCAACGCCGTCCCGTTCTATGACTTCCCATCCTGGCAGATCGAAAGCCACCGCCTGACGACGATGCCGATCCGCACGTCCGCGCTGCGAACGCTCGGCGCGCAGAGTAACGTCTTTGCGATCGAGTCCTTACTTGACGAGATCGCTGCCGGGCGCGGCGAAGATCCGGTCGCGTTCCGGCTGCGCCATCTGGGGGACGAGCGCGCAAAGGATGTGATCCGGGCCGCCGCAAAGCGGGCGGGATGGAAGCCCGACAAGACGCCCGGGATCGGCTACGGCATCGCTTTTGCCCGCTACAAGAACACCGGCGCCTATTGTGCCGCGATCGCCGAGATCGAGGGCGAAGCGGACATACGCGTCCGAAAACTCACTTTGGCGGTGGATGTCGGCGAAGCCATCAATCCCGACGGCGTCATCAACCAGATCGAAGGCGGCGCCATCCAGGCCACGAGCTGGGTGTTGAAGGAACGCGTCCGCTTCGACCGGCAGCGCATCACCAGCACAAGCTGGACGGAATATCCGATCCTCCGCTTCAGCGAAGTGCCCGACATCGACGTCGAAGTTATCCAGCGGCCGGAGGTGGATCCAGTCGGCGCCGGCGAAGCCGCCCATGGCCCGGTCACCGCGGCCATTGCCAACGCCGTGTTCGATGCGCTCGGCGTGCGCGTGTGCCAGCTTCCGATCACGCGCGACAGCCTGATTGCCGCAATGGATTCGAGCGCATGACTAGCCTGAACATCCTGAGCGGCGGCGCGGCGCAGGGCCTGGTCGGAAGCCTGGCAACGGCCTTCACGGCAAAAACAGGATTCGATATCGCGGGCGAATTCGGCGCGGTCGGCGCCATGGCCGACAAATTGCGAGGGGGCATACCGACCGACATCGTCATTTTGACGGCGGCGATCGTGGCGACGCTCGCCGAAGAGAAGCTGGTGGCCGCCTCTTCGATCAAGGATATTGGCCTGGTGGAGACTGCCCTCGCCGTCCGCGCCGGCGATCCCCCTGTCACGGCCAGCGATGCCGCAGGGTTGCGCGCGTGCCTGCTGGCATCGGACGCGATCTTCGTGCCGGACACCAAGGCTTCGACCGCCGGAATTCACGTCGCAAAGGTTCTGGCGCAACTCGGCATCGCCGAAGAAGTCGCCGCCCGGCTCAGGATTTTCCCGAACGGCGCCACCGCCATGCGCGAAATGGCAAGTTCGGATGCGCGGCAGCCGATCGGCTGCACGCAGTCGACCGAGATCATCAGCACCAGGGGTGTCATGCTGTCCGGTGCGCTGCCACCGGACTGCGACCTCGCGACCATGTACACGGCCGGCATCACCACAAGGGTCGGACACGCGCCCCAGGCGCAAGAGCTGATCGACTTGCTGATCGGCCCGGGACAACAAGAACAACGCGAGCGCGCAGGTTTTATGAGCGGCCCGAAATAGCCGCCTCTTCAAAAAGGATGTTACTGTGAAGATCGTCGACTTGAGCCGAGAGCTTTATCACCGCACCCCGAGCTATCCCGGCCACCCTCCGGTCATGCATGGCATCTGGAAGACCCATGAGGAATCGTTTGCCGAGTCCGGCAACGTGCATGGACTTGCATCGATGTTCATCTCGATGGTCGATCACGCCGGCACCCACATCGACGCGCCCCTGCATTTCGGCAGGAGCGGCATATCGATCGACAAGTATCCGCTGGAGAAATGCATCGTCCCGGGAATCTGCCTCGACCTGCGCCATATTGCGCCGCGCGCCGAGATCGCGCCCACCGATCTCGAGGCCGCGGTAGCAAAGGCCGCTGTGCCGGTGCCGAAGGGCGGCACCGTGTTGCTCTGCACCGGTCACCACGAACGCACATTCCCTCGCAAGGAATATTCAAGCGACAATTCCGGCGTGAATGTCGCTGCGACCGAATGGCTGGCAAAGCAGGGCGTCGTGCATTTCGGCATCGATTCGATGCGGCCCGGACCCGAGGGCGACGTCAATGCTCTCGTTCACAAAGCCTGTCTCGACCTCGACATCACCCACATCGAGAGCCTGTGCAATCTGGAAGCGCTGCTTGGCAAGGGCCGATTCACCTTCATCGGTCTTCCGATGAAGTGGCGCGGCGGCACGGCGTCCCCGATCCGTGCGGTGGCCGTGTTCGACTTCTGAAGGCCGACCGGGGTCGAATGACGCATCCTCCTGACATGGCGCGATGTAGACGCGCCGTGAAAGCTTACCTAAACTGACTGCAATAGCAGCCGAAACCGGGTCAATCGGTGCGGCTAAATCAGGCGGGCGTATTGCCGCCACCAGGGGAGGAAATCATGCACCATTTTGGGCCGGCTCACCGCGCTGTTGCACTCGCATCGGCGGCTGCAATGTCGATTGTCCTGGCGTCGCCGGCATCTGCGCAGGAGACTTTCAAACTCGGCATCGTGACCTTCCTGTCCGGACCCGCCGCGGACAGTTTTGGAGTCCCCGCCCGTAACGGCGGGCAGTTCGTCATCGACCAGTTGAACAAGGGCGCGGCGCCCTCACCTTACGAGAAGGTCGGGTTCGGCGGGATGAAGATCGAACCCGTGATCATTGACGAGAACGGTGGCGCGACAAAGCAGGTGCAGGAATTGCGCAACCTCTATCAGCGCGACAATGTCGACGTCGTGCTGGGCTACATCGGCTCGGGCGACTGCCTTGCGGTGGCGCCGATCGCGGAAGAGCTGAAGAAGATGCTGGTGCTGATGGATTGCGGCACGCCGCGCATCTTCGAGGAAAACAAATACAATTACGTTTTCCGCACCGCCGCGCACGCCACGATGGATAATGTCGGGCTGATCAGGTACATGAAGGCGAACAACATCAAAATGAACACGCTATCCGCGATCAACCAGGACTACGCCTGGGGTCAGGATAGCCGGGCGGACTTCGTCGCCGCTGCCGGACAACTCTATCCCAGCGCCAAGCTTGAGACCGACCTGTTGCCGAAGTTCGGCGCAGGTCAGTACGGCACTGAAATCTCCGCACTGGTGAGCGCCGGATCCGACGTCGTTTACTCGAGCCTGTGGGGTGGCGATTTGCAGTCGTTCATTCTCCAGGCTTCACCCCGCGGTCTGCCAAAGCGCAGCCAGCTCGTGTTCAGCGCGGCCGACCACGTGCTGCCGCCGCTCGGCGACAAGATGCCGGACGGCACCATCATCGGTGCACGCGGCGCCTACGGCCTGATGTCGCAGAAATCGCCGCTTAACGATTGGCTGTTCAAGGGCTACGAGGCGGTGAATGGCGTCTATCCGGTGCAAGCGTCTTATCGCATGACGCAGGCGATCCTCGGACTAAAGGCCGCCGTCGAGAAGGCGATGGCCAAGAACGGCGGCAAGAAACCCTCGACCGACGAACTGGTCGCGGCCATGACGGGTCTGGAATGGCCCTCGCCCGGAGGGCTCATTCAGATGAAGCTTGCCGACGGTCATCAGGCGATCCAGCCGATCGCTTTCAGCCGCACCAAATACAATCCCGACCTGAAGCGGGTCGATCTGGTCGACATTCAGTATTTCGCGGCCGAATGCGTCAATCCGCCTCCGGGGGTCAAGTCGCTCGACTGGATCAAGGGTGGTATGCAGGGCGCCAAGTGCAACTGAGCGGTATCCGCTCTTGAACGTTGTCAAGCGGCGCGGGCCCGAGGTTCGCGCCGCTGTTTCCTGCCCGCCAACGATCAGCGTAAAACCATCGCCATGAATTTCTTTCTGACGATCGTTCTCGACGGCCTGATTCAGGCCTCGTGGCTGTTCATCGTGGCCTTGGGATTAACGCTGGTTTTCGGCGTGCTGAAGATTCTCAACATCGCCCATGGCAGCTTCTACGCGCTCGGCGCCTATATCGCAGCGACTGCGGTCACCATGGTCGCCGCCCGTGGCCTACCGCCAGCCGTCGGCTTTGTCGCCATGCTGCTCGCAGTGGCGCTGATCGCATCCGCGGTCGGTCTGCTGCTCGAACGCGGCCTGCTGAAAATGTTCTATGGCCGCGACGAGGTGGTGCTGCTGCTGGTGACCTATGCGGTGTTCCTCATTCTCGAGGACGCCACCAAGCTGGTTTGGGGCGTCAATCCGATCTATGCGACGCAGCCCTATGAACTGTTCGGCAATCTCGAGTTCGCGGGGCTCTATTACGTCGGCTACGATCTGGTGCTGATTCCGATTTCGGCTGCGATCGGATTCGCGATCTGGTTCGGCCTCAACCGAACCGTGATTGGCAAGATCGTGCTGGCCGTCATCCATAATGAGGAAATGAGTGTCAGCATGGGCGTACGGGTCAACCGCGTCTATGCGATCGCCTTCGCGTTCGGCGTCCTGCTTGCCGCGCTCGCCGGCGCCCTTACCGCACCGAAAATCTCGATCCAGCCCGGCTTGAGTTCGGACATCATCATCCTGAGTTTTGCCATCGTGGTGATCGGTGGGCTGGGCAGCGTCGAGGGCGCCGCGGTCGGTGCGATCCTGGTCGGCCTCGCCCGTGCCGCTTCCGTCCATCTGATGCCGCAGGCCGAACTTTTCGTGATCTATCTGATTATGGCCGCCGTTCTGATGTTTCGTCCCGAAGGGCTGTTCAAGCGCGAGACGGCAAGGCGGATATGATGCGGAAGCGCCTCCACCCGCTTGTCATGATCGCACTTGTCGCCGTGGTGACGCTGTTTGGCCGCGTGCTGCCGACCTGGACCTTGTCGCTGGCGACGATTGCCGCTTCCAATGCGCTGATCGCACTCGGCATCGTGGTGCTGGCCCGCACCGGCAACGTTTCATTCGGCCAGGGTCTGTTCTTTGCCGCCGGCGGCTATGGTGTGGCGCTGATCGCCAACGCATGGGGCCTCACCGACGCGGTGGCGCAAGTGATCATCGGCGCCGCCTGCGGGGGTCTGCTCGGCCTCGTCATCGGCCCATTGATAGCGCGCTATAGCGGCATCTTCTTCGGCATGCTGACACTGGCGCTGTCGATGGTGTTTTACGGAGCGCTGGTGAAGTCCACTGCACTCGGCGGTTCCGACGGATTCAATGTCGGCCGGCCCAGCCTGTTCGGCATGAGTTTCACCGACCCGCGCGAGGCCGACTTCATGCTGTATGCAGTCTCGGTCGTCGTGACGGGCTTCGCGGGCATCGCGGCCACCATCCTTTTCCGATCCGAGTTCGGCCTCGCCAGCCTCGCCGTCCGGGAGAACAACCTCCGTGTGGAATACCTGGGTATCTCGGCCAACCGGATCATCGCGATCAACTTCGTGATCGCCGCCGTCTTCGCGGGCGCCAGCGGCGCATTCGCCCTGATGGCGCAACGGCACATCGATCCGCAATTCGCCTACTGGACCACGTCAGGTGAATTCGTCTTCATTGCGGTACTCGCCGGAAACCAAAGCGTCGCCGCCGTCTTCGTCTCCTCCATGGCGCTAGAGCTGGTTCGTTCGTTCTCCAACCTTTATCTCCCCAACACCTGGCAGCTCGTGCTCGGCGTCTTCCTGCTGGCCGTGATCCTGTTTCTGCCCCGCGGCGTCGGTTCGCTCTGGATCAGTAACCGGCGCAAACGCGATATTCCTGCAGCAGATGCCGCCGTCGTCGCCGAAAAAGGGGCCGCGTCGTGAACCCGGTACTCTCCGTGCGCGGGCTCGACAAGCGCTTTGGCGCGGTGGTCGCCGCCGACGCCTTGACCCTCGACATACCAGCCGGCCAGAAAGTCAGCTTGATTGGCGCCAATGGCGCCGGCAAGACAACATTCGTCAATATGGTCACGGGTTACCTGAAGCCTGACAGCGGCTCGATCGCGCTCGACGGAGCCGATATCGGCCGGCGCTCGCCACGTAGCGTCGCCCGGCTTGGCATCTCCCGCTCCTTCCAGATTCCGCAATTATTCATTGAACTAACGGCCGCCGAGAACCTCGCCGTCGCGATTTCCGGCGTCAGCACGCATGCTCTCTCGTTTCATTCGCCCGCGGAAGCACACGGCCGCCACGACAAGGCGCTTGAACTGCTCGGACGCTTTGGCCTCGCTGACCTCGCAGACCGACCGATTTCGGAACTTGCGGGCGGCGTGCGCAAATTGATCGATATCGCGATGGCGCTGGTCCGCAGGCCGAAATTGCTACTGCTGGACGAGCCGACCTCCGGGGTCTCCGCCGAAGAGAAATTCGCCACCATGGATCGCGTGATCCATGCCGTTGCGCCGGATGCCGCCACCATCGTGTTCGTCGAGCACGATATGGAGATCGTCAGCCGTTACGCCGAACGCGTGGTGGCGTTCTATCAGGGTCGAATTCTCGCAGATGGCGCGCCCGCCGATGTTCTGAAGGACCAGGAAGTCCGCCGCTACGTCACCGGGAGCGCGCGATGACCGCCGCAGCTCCCCTGCTCGCAATTGACAATCTCATGGTCGAAATCCAGTCGATGCCGGCGCTGCGCGGCTTCTCGATGCACGTGCCCAGGGGCGCCATGGCCAGTCTTGTCGGCCGTAACGGTGCAGGCAAGACGACGCTGATGCGTTCAATCATGGGGCACCTCAGGCCCTCCCAGGGCACCGTGCGTTTCGAGGGCGCCGATCTGTCATCCCGCCCGCGCCATGTGCGGGCCGCTCTGGGAATCGGTTACATGCCGGAAGATCGCTGCCTGGTGCCGCAATTGACGGTGGAGGAAAATATCATGCTGCCGTTGTGGGTGGCCGGAGATATCGACCGCAAGGCGCGGCTCGACTTTGTCTACGAGGTGATCGGCGAGCTCACCGAGATGCGCCAGCGCAAGGCGCTGCTTCTGAGCGGCGGGCAGCAGAAGCTGGTCGCGCTCGGCCGCGCACTCGCCATCGGCACCAGATGCCTGCTGCTCGATGAACCGTTCGAGGGAATCGCACCGGCCCTGTCCGAACGGCTTTCCGAGGTACTCGCCTCGCTGAAAGGCAAGGACCTGACCTTGCTGATGTCCCAGTCGGACATGAACCATTCGCGCGGGCTGATTGACGTCGAATTCACCATCGAACGCGGCGCCAATCTCGTGGCCGCCGGTCAGTAGAGGTTGACGGTCCGGATTTCGTTTTTCGGCCCGGCAAGGCGCGTGGGCGGAGCGAGGTCCGGCACGAAGTCCGTGTCGACAAATTCGGCCTGGACGGCTTCCGCGACCCACCTGGATACGCCGGGGTGACTGACCACGAAACCGATCAGTGCGGTGGCGAGAAAAACCGGCAGAGCAAACAGCTTGACGTCCCAATTCCGATAGACGCTTCGGCTGTCTCGGGGTCGCCTTTCGTCCGGACCTTGCATGGACTGCCTCCAGATTGCGGATGTGCTCCCGGAGGACGGCTTACTGCCACACACACGCGCCCCTGTGTGAACTGCATCACATCTCGCCCACGTTCACCCTTTTGTGAGAGTGCCGCCGATCCTGCCGGCATTTGGCGCGCTACCGCTATTCGCCTTCGTCGCCCGAACCGGCCTCGACCAGGGCCTGCAGCGGCTCGACCTTTAACACAACGATCGCACCGTGCTCGAGCCGCACCCAGTCGCGCGCCGCCCAGGCCCGCAACTGCTTGTTGATGCTTTCCCGCGTCATGCCGACCATCTCGCTGATTTCCTGCTGAGTGATCGCAATGGTTCGACCCTGCGGTTCAAGCTTGTGCTTTTCGGTCAGGCGAAGCAGCGCGCTGGCAAGCCTTCCCGGAAGGTTCTGAAGAATGACCTGTTCAACCTGATCGCTGGTCCAGCGAATTCGCGTACACAGCAACTCAATGAACTTCATCGCCAGTCCCGGCTGGCTGCGCACGAAGGGGATGAATTCGCGCCGATCGATCGTGAAGAGTTCGCAAGCGTTGTTCGCAGTGGCATCGGCCGAGCGCGCCGAACCGTCGAGCAGCGCAATCTCGCCGAAGATCTCGCCGGCCCCGATCAGATTCAGGATCGCATTGCGGCCGTCAGGCGATGAAATACTGATCTTCACCGTGCCCGAGATGACCGCGAACAGGCTGTTGCCGGGATCTCCCTTGGAGAAGATCGTCGCTCCCCGCTTCAGCGTGATGTGCTTGGCGTAACGGCAGAGCTGATCGAAGGCGTCAGCCTCAAGATCGGAAAAATAGGGGTGCTTGCGCAAAACCGACAGTTTGCTGCTGGA
>JBOHIT010000143.1:0-5265 GCA_050726155.1 Bradyrhizobium sp. | reverse complement strand
GGGCCCGATCATGGGACCGTCACTCGGCGCCTGGCTGACGGAGACCTATTCCTGGCACTGGGTGTTCTTCGTCAATTTGCCGTTCGGCATTTTCACCGTGCTCGGCCTGATGATTTTCATGGACGAGACCAGAAAAGACCAGAACCTGCGCTTCGACTGGTTCGGCTTCACCGCGCTGGCGGTCGCGATCGGCTCGCTGCAGCTGGCGCTCGACCGCGGCGAGCAGCTCGGCTGGCTGGAATCCAACGAGATCATCGCCGAGTTCATTATCGCCGGCATCGGCTTCTATTATTTCTTTGCGCATTCGCTCACGACCGCAAGACCGTTCGTCCAGTTCGCGCTGTTCAAGGACAAGAATTTCGTCGGCGGCTGCGTCTTCATGGCGGTGATGGGCCTGGTGCTGTTCTCCACCATGGCGCTGTCGTCGCCGTTCCTGCAGAACGTGATCGGCTATCCCATCATCACCGCCGGCGTGCTGCTGGCGACCCGCGGCTGCGGCACATTCGTCGCCATGATGCTGGTCGGCCGGATGATGCGCTTCGTCGAGGCGCGCAATCTGATCATTAGCGGCTTAAGCATCACCGCGTTTTCGCTGTTCTACATGACCAAGTGGACCGACCAGACCGGCGTCAACGAAATCGTCGTGATCAGCGTGCTGCAGGGCTTTGGGTTCGGCCTGGTGTTCGTGCCGCTCTCCACCGTGGCGTTCCTGACGCTGCCCAATCATCTGCGCACCGACGGCACCTCGATGCTGACGCTGATGCGCAACGTCGCCAGTTCGGTCGGCATTTCCATCGTGATCTCGCAACTGACGGAGGGATCGCGGCGGGTCTACGCCAACCTTTCCGAGCACGTCACGCCGTTCAACCACGCCATGCAGATGCCCAATGTACGCGGCATGATCGACATGAGCACCGACACCGGCCGTGCCATGGCGGACGCCATGGTGAAGGCGCAGGCGCAGATCATCGCCTTTTCACAGGATTACCAGCTGGTGTTGCTGTTCATCCTGGTTACGATCCCGCTGACCATCATGATCGGTTCGACCAAGGCCACGCTGCGCGCCCAGTCGGCGCCGCCCGAACATGCTGTGATCGAGTAGCGTTCAGCTATCGCGCCGCGGCCGGCTTGGACCGCAAGCACAAATACATGCCGCCAAGCGACAGCGCGCCGCCGATCAGATGGATCACGGTCGGCGCCTCACCGAGAAACAGGATCGACAGCACCGCGCTGACGATCGGGCCGAGATAGAGGCTGAGCGACGTCGATACCGCGCCGAACCGCGCCCCGAGCCAGGCGTAGGCCGCATAGGCAAACAGGCCGGGGACGAGGCCCGCGAACAAATACACCAGCATGGCGCGGCCGGTGAAGGCGGCTGACGGCGTCGACCAGATCTCATGAACCGCAAACGGGAGCGAGAACAGCGCGCCGGCGGCCGCGAACAGGCCGATCCGCGCCAGGAAGCTCACGCTCTGCCCGACGCGATTTTGCATCAAGGTGTATCCCGCCCAGCCCAGCATCGCGAGCAGCGCCAAGAGATCGCCGGTCGACAGGCCCGTGCCGACCGAGGCCTGTCCCTTGGTGATGATCAAGAGCGCTCCGGCCAGCGCCACCGCCATGCCGATGATTTGTCGCCAGCCAATGGATTCCCGCCCGGTGGCAACTGAAAACAGCAGCACGACGATCGGCGCGAGCGCCATGATCAGCGAGAGGTTGATGGCCGATGTGGTGATCCCGGCGACATAGACCGGACCACCGCAGATGAACATGCCGAGAAAGCCGGCCAGTGCGATGCCGGGCCACTGCCCGCGCAACAGGCCGGGCTTTTCCCGCAGCGCCATCACGACGACGGGCAGCAGGCCGAGCGCCACGATACTCCAGCGGAAGAACGCGATCGAGAACGACGGCACGCTGCCGGCGACGCCGCGCGCCAGGATCATGTTGGAGACCTGGGCGGTGGCGACCAGGAGGAAGCCGAGCAGGCCCAGCACTTCGTGCGTACGCGCCCCTGTCGCAGTTTGCGGTTCGCTCATGAGGGAGCAGAGTAGCGCGTTGCCATCACGCCGTCGAATGCGTTCCCAATCTCTGATATCGACGGCTTCAATCCCGTGAACAACTCGAAGGCGTCCGCGGCTTGATGGATGGCGAGCTCTCGCCCGGTCATGATTGCAGCACCCTTGGCCCTGGCCGCCGTCAACAGCGGGGTCCAGAGCGGCGTATAGACCGCATCGGCCACCCACATGTCACGCCGCAGCAAGGCGGCCGGCACCGGCGTGCCGCGGTCGGGCAACATCCCGATTGGCGTTGCATTGACGACGCCGACGACGCCCCGCAACGCATCCTCGACAGTTTCCGTAATCCGCGTTTGCTGACGGCCCCGCAGCTGCGCTGCGACCTGCCCGGCCTTTGCGCGGTCGGTATCGAAGATACCGAGTTCGGCAATACCATGCCCCGCGAGCGCAAAAGCAATGGCCTTGCCGACACCGCCAGCACCGATCAGGGCGACCGGGCCATGACCGGATGATTTCACAAGGCCCGCGACCGCACGTTCAAATCCCGTGGCGTCGGTATTGTATCCGACTAGGCGGCCGTCGCGGACGACGACCGTATTGACCGCGCCGATCTCGCGGGCGGCCGGCGACAATTCGTCGAGCAGCGGGATCACGGCTTCCTTGTAGGGAAACGTGACGTTGACCCCGGCAAAGCCGATACGCTTGATACCGTCGAACAGCGCACGCAATTCGGTTGGACCGGCGCCGTCAATTTCGATCAGATGATAGTGGCAGCGGATACCGAGCGCATCGGCCGCCTGTTCGTGCATCGCCGGCGAGGCCGATTGCGCGATCGGCGCGCCGATCAGGCCGGTGAGAAACCTTCGACCTGCGGGAGGCTGGATGTCAGGCGCCATCGCGAGCCGCCGCTATCACGCGCCTCGCCGAATCGAGCGCGCGCTGGGCGCGACCCTTGGCGCTCACAGTCTTCGCAAGCTCTGCGGTCGGCACTTCGATGCTGACGGTGATATCCGCCGGCATGGCGCGCGCCAGCGCAACGAGGTCGATGCCCCCTTCGCCGGGAAACAGCCGCTCATGGCGGGCGGCATGGATCATTGCTTCCGTTGTCGCCGGCCGCTCCGCCGGGCCGTCGCATAACTGCCAATAATGCAGCCGGTGCACGGGGGTGCGCGCAAATTCGGTGATCGAACTTTTCGACCGGTCGAAATGCAGGGCATCGACCAGGATGCCGGCATTGGCCTGCGCCATCGGCGCGACGATACTTGTGGCCGTCGCCAGATCCGGAACATAGGTCCATGGCATGAATTCGAGATCGGCCGTCAGCCCGTAGGGCGCGGCGGCCTCGCAAAATGCCGCATAGCGATCCCCAAACCGGCCGAGATCGGGATCATAGGCGGCAACCAGGATATGTTTGGCGCCGAGCCGCGCGCCGGTCTCGAAGAAGGCGGAGAACGCGGCGATTTCGGTTTCCGGGCGAAGCGCGACCACTTCGAGGTCGGCGACGTTAACGCCGGTCGCATCCAGCCGGGCAAGCGTTTCATTCAAGCCCGCTTTGTCGTCCATCAGCGGATACGCGATGCCGCCGGGCATCGCGGCCAGCAGCCGGATTCCGACGGCGTCATAACCGCACGCCGCCGCGATGTCGATCAGCGCCGGCGGCGCCAGCTCGAGGACGGTCAGCGCGGCGAGCGAGAACGCCGGCATTAATCAAAGTCTGCGATACGGGCGTCGAGCGCGAACATACCCTGATAGATCTCCGGCTCACTGACGCCGCCGATGTCAGGCGCCATTTGCACCGCTTCACGCAATGCGCCCCGTAGGGCTGCGCCGTCAAGCGCCTCGATGATCACGAGGCCGGCGAACACTCCCTCGTCCTTCCGCATGCCCTTCTCGACCGTCGGAACCGACGTACGCGCCAGATCGGTCGTTCCGATCTGCACCGCGGCAACGCCGTCGAGCGCGACAAGCGCGTCCGAAAATTGCTGGGGGTTCGGCGGCAGGCGTTCGATACGCAACGCGACGATGGTGGACCCCTCGCCCCGGCCGGCCCGGGCAGTCATGACGCCGCCGCCGCGAATGAAATTGCCCAGGCGCGGCATGGTGCGTTGCGACCACGGCGTCGGCGCATTGAGGCGCGCCATGTAAGCGGGCCCGTCGAGCACCTCGGGGGATTCCAGCTCATAGAGAATGAAGAACCTGGCGATATCGGCCCGCGTGGCGCGGAACACGCGCACGCCCAGGAACCCCTTGGTGGTCACGCGCTCGGTGGTGTGCTCGCGCGTCAGCCAGTGCCGGTAGTCGGTCAGATGGTCGGGCTCGACATCGCTCCAGATCGCCAGAAAGCCTGCGCCGCGCATTCGCTATCTCCCCTTGAGGCCGTGTAGCGACGCTGGAACCGCGTCGGGCAATTTCCCGAGCTTTTGTACGGCAGCGAGGATGGCCGCGATGTATCCGTAAGGGCCGAGGCCGCAGATCACGGCGGTGGACGCGGTCGACGTGATCGAATGGCGGTGCAGTTCGTCGCGCGCATGGATGTTCGAGATATGGACCTCGATCTTCGGGCCTTCGAAGATCTTCAGCGCATCGATCAGCGCGATCGAGGTGAACGAATAGGCCGCCGGGTTCATGATGATCGCATCATAGTTTCCATGCGCCGACTGGATCCAGTTGACCAGCTCACCTTCGAGATTGGACTGGTGGAACGAGATCGTGACTCCGAGATATTTTGCCACTTCCTCGCAGCTCGTCTCGATCTCCTTGAGGGTGGTCGGGCCATAGATGTGCGGCTCCCTGATCCCCAGGAAGTTCAGATTGGGCCCGTTCAGGATCATGATCTTGGTGGCCATCGAGGCTCCCTCTCTTTGTATATCGATACGAACTGATCTAGCCGCTAAACCATCTGGCCGGGACCGTCACCAATTCCGGGAACAGCACCATCAGGAATAGCACGATGAGCTGCGCGATCAAAAATGGCCAGACGCCCTTGATGATGTCTTCCATGCTGATCCTGGAGACGCCACAAACGACGTTCAGCACGATACCGACCGGTGGCGTAATCAGGCCGATGGAATTGTTGATGATGAACATCACGCCGAAATAGACGGGGTCGATGCCCGCCGTCTTGATGATCGGCATCAGGATCGGGGTCAGGATCAGAATCGTCGGCGTCATATCGAGTGCCGTGCCGACGATGACCACAACCACCATGATCGCGAACATCAGCAGCGTCTTGTTACCCATGAAAGGTCTCAGG
>JBOHIT010000142.1:0-11175 GCA_050726155.1 Bradyrhizobium sp. | reverse complement strand
GCTCGAAACGAGCGCGAACGGACGAACAGGAGAACATCATGCGGCTTCTCATCGTTGGCACCCTGAAGGGCCAGCTTACGACCGCCACCAAGATCGCCATGGACAACGGCGCTTCGGTGACCCACGCCGAGACGACCGAACAGGCGATGGCGGTGCTGCGCGGCGGCAAGGGCGCCGACCTGATGCTGGTCGACGTCGCCCTCGACATCCGCGACCTGGTGATGCGGCTCGAAGCCGAACACATCCACGTGCCGATCGTGGCCTGCGGCATCTCCAACGACGCCCGCGCCGCGGTCGCCGCGATCCATGCCGGCGCCAAGGAATACATCCCGCTGCCGCCCGATCCGGAACTGATCGCCGCCGTGCTCGCCGCGGTCGCCAACGATTCCCGCGACCTGATCTATCGCGACGAGGCCATGGGCAAGGTCGTCAAGCTGGCGCAGCAGATCGCAGGCTCCGACGCCTCGGTCATGATCACCGGCGAGTCCGGCACCGGCAAGGAGGTGCTGGCGCGCTATGTCCACACCCGTTCGCAACGCGCCAGGCGGCCGTTCATTTCGATCAATTGCGCGGCGATCCCCGAGCACCTCTTGGAATCCGAACTGTTCGGCCACGAGAAGGGCGCCTTCACCGGCGCCGTGGCGCGGCGCATCGGTAAATTCGAGGAAGCCACCGGCGGCACGCTGCTGCTCGACGAAATCTCCGAGATGGACGTCCGGCTGCAATCGAAATTGCTGCGCGCGATCCAGGAGCGCGTCATCGACCGCGTCGGCGGCACCAAGCCGGTCCCGGTCGATATCCGCATCATCGCGACCTCGAACCGCAATCTGGCGGATGCCGTGCGCGAAGGCACCTTCCGCGAGGACCTGCTGTTCCGGCTCAACGTCGTCAATCTGAAGATCCCGGCGCTGCGCGACCGGCCGGCTGATATCCTCGAACTGGCGCAGCACTTCGCCAAGAAGTATGCCGACGCCAACGGCGTGCCGTTGCGCCCGATCTCCGCCGAGGCGCGGCGGGTGCTGACGACCAACCGCTGGCAGGGCAACGTCCGCGAACTGGAAAACACCATGCACCGCGCGGTGCTGATGGCGCAGGGCGACGAGATCGGCGCCGATGCGATCCTCACCCCCGACGGCGACCGTCTCGACCTCGCCAAGACCGCGCCGGCCGTGGCGCACGCCACCTTTGCCGCCGAACAGGTCACCCGCGCGCTGGTCGGGCGCACCGTTGCCGACGTCGAACGCGACCTGATCCTGGAGACGCTCAAGCATTGCCTGGGCAACCGCACCCACGCGGCCAATATCCTGGGCATTTCGATCCGGACGTTGCGCAACAAGCTGAACGAATATGCCGACGGCGGCATACCGGTTACGCCGGCAGGCGCCGGCGACTTTCAGCGCTTTGCGGCGGCGGGCTAGCGAATTTCCGCCGTCATTGCGAGCGTAGCGAAGCAATCCACCTTGTCCCAAGCGGCGCCATGGATTGCTTCGCTACGCTCGCAATGACGTTGAGACGGCCGAATAACTCGGCGCGTCCGGCTTGCGGAAAATATGGATGGGATCGCCGGGTTGCAGGTCGCGCCCGGTAAACATCGCGTAGGCAAATAGCGCGAGATAGCCGACCGCAAGCGCGCCGACGCCGTAGAATGCCCAAACCGCGAACCGTTTCATCAGCGATCCCTACCAGAGGCGCCGGCAAATACCAGCCTTCTAGTCCGGGAGATCGTAAAATGCCACGGCGTCAAGCGCCGCGGGCGCGCATCCAGCCGCCGTCATCGTCCGGAATTCAGCGTAAGCCGCGTGGCGGTGGAAGACTGACCTCGGCCAGCCTGACCGCGTCCTCGTCGCGGTCGATCGCGACATATTGGCCCTGCCAATAGGCCAGCGCCGCGGTGCGGGTCGAGAGTTGCAGGTCCAGCACCCGGCCGATCACGATCGCATGCGAATGCCGCTCGACGATTTCCTCAACCTCGCAATCGATCGCGGCCAATGCGCCGACCAGCAGCGGCACTCCCGAGGAACGCGTCGTCCATTCGGCGCCGGCAAAGCGCTCGGCGCCCTTGAGCCCGTCCTTGCCGGCAAAGCGTTCGGCGATGTCGATCTGATCGGAGGTCAGGATATTGACGCCGAAGGAGCCGTACCGCTTGAGCAGCGGCCAGGAGGAGGCACCCCGGTTGACGCTGACGATCAGCGCCGGCGGATCGACTGACAGCGATGACACCGAAGTCACCGTCATCCCCGAAATATCCTTGCCCCGCCCGGCGGTGATCACGCTCACGCCGCCCGTCAATTGACGCATGGCGCCGCGAAAAGCGTTCGAGGAAACCTCCCCGGAAACCTTACGTTCGATCGCGATATGCCGGACAACGGAGTTCATCATGGCCTCACAGGTCGGAAGTGTCCTCGGTGCCTTGCAGCAGGTTCTTCAGGATCGAACCTTCCAGCGCCGCGAGTTCCGCCGAACCCCGACGTCTCGGACGCGGGATATCGACGTTGATGTCGTGCGCGATCCGGCCGTCCTCGATCACCAGGACGCGGTCGGCGAGTGCGACCGCCTCCGCCACGTCATGCGTGACCAGGATCGCGGTAAACCCCTGATCCTGCCAGACCCGCTCCAGCAGCCGCTGCATCGAAATCCGCGTCAGCGCGTCCAGCGCGCCGAGCGGCTCGTCGAAGGCCAGCACGCGCGGACGGCTGACCAATGCCCGCGCCAGCGCCACGCGCTGCTTTTGTCCGCCGGAAAGAACCGCCGGCCATTGCGCCCGCTTGTCGTCAAGGCCGACTTCGACCAGCGCGCTATCGGCGCGGGCCTGCGCGTCCGGCGAGGTCCGCTCGCGACCGAGGCCGACCTCGACATTCGACAGCACCCGGGCCCACGGCAGCAACCGCGGCTCCTGAAACATCACGCGGACGTCTTCCGCGCGCGTTTCCTCGCCGAAACTGATGGTACCTGCCGTAATCGTTTCAAGGCCCGCTATCAGCCGCAGCAGCGTGCTCTTGCCGCAACCGCTGCGGCCGACGATCGCCACGGATTGGCCCGCCGGGATGTGCAGGTCGATGCCGCGCAGCACCTCGTTGTTGCCGAACGATTTCCGCAGCCCCCGGATGGTCAGCGAAAGCCCGCGTAGCAGGGCATCCGCATCATGCCGCGACAGCCGCGCCCGCTTGACGAAATCCGGGCTTTCCACGGCCTCAGCGTCCGCGGGATTAAATCGAAGAGCTTCCTGCATTTTTATCCTCAATGTTTCTGGAAAGCCGGATGCCAGGACAGCGTCAGCCGCTCCAGCGCACGTGACGCACTGTCGGCCAGCTTGCCGAGCAACGCGTAGATCAGGATGGAGAGCACCACGACGTCGATCAGCATGAACTCGCGCGCCTGCATCGCCATGTAGCCGAGGCCGGATGAGGCCGCGATGGTTTCCGCCACGATCAGCGTCAGCCACATGATGCCTAGCGCGAAGCGGAGGCCGACGAAGATCGACGGCAACGCGCCCGGAAAGATCACCCGACGGAACAGTTCCCCGTCGGTCATGCCGTAGATCCGCCCCATCTCGATCAGTTGCGGATCGACGGTACGGATGCCGTGCAGCGTGTTGAGGTAGATCGGAAAGAACACCCCGAGTGCCACCAAAAACAGCTTTGCCGATTCATCGATGCCGAACCACAGGATGACGAGCGGGATTAGCGCCAGATGCGGAATGTTGCGCACCATCTGCAAGGTCGTATCGGTCAGTTTACTGGAGAGTTGCGACAGGCCGTTGACGAGGCCAAAGGCAAAGCCGACACTGCCGCCGATCAGGAAGCCGACGCTGGCGCGCCAGAAGCTGACCCAGATGTTGCGCACGAGTTCGCCCGACAGCAACAGCTTCCATCCCGCCAGCGCCACGTCGCTCGGCGCCGGCAACACCCGTGCCGAGACGAAGCCGGTGACGCAGGCCAGTTGCCAGATCAGGATGATGCCGAGCGGCACGATCCACGGCACCAGCCCATCGACCCGCGGCAAGCGCAGGCTTCGGACGCGGGGAAGACTTTCGATCAGACTCATGATTGCGACGCCTTTGCGAGCGGACGTTGTTCATTGGCGATGGTCTCGCCGAACGGTCCGGTGTTGACGCGGATCGGCGTCACATTGTTTGGCTGCTGCAGCGAGAGCAGCGGGAACACCAGTTCGGCGAAACGATAGGCTTCCTCCAGATGCGGATAGCCCGACATGATGAAGGTATCGATGCCCGCATCCTGATATTCGCGGATGCGCGCCGCCACCGTATGGGGATCGCCGACCAGCGCGGTCCCCGCCCCGCCGCGCACCAGCCCGACGCCGGCCCAGAGGTTCGGGCTGATCTCGAGCTTGTCGCGGCGTCCGCCGTGCAGTTGCGCCATGCGCTGCTGGCCGACGGAGTCCATCCGCGAGAAAATCTTCTGGGCCGACGCCACGGTCTCGTCGGTGACGTGCTGGATCAGTTCGTCCGCCGCCCTCCAGGCTTCTGCGTTGGTTTCGCGAACGATCACATGCAGCCGGATGCCGAACGAGAGTTTGCGCCCGCGCGCGGCGGCGACAGCCTTCACGCGATTGATCTTCTCGGCCACCTGCGCCGGCGGCTCGCCCCAGGTCAGATATTTGTCGACGTTATCGACGGCGACATCGATGCCGGCGTCCGACGACCCGCCGAAATAGAGCGGCGGTCGTGGCGACTGCACCGGCGGAAACAGCAGGCGGCCATCCTCGATGCGGATGTGCTTGCCTTCCACATTGACAGTCTTGCCCGCGAGCAGGTCGCTGTAGACGTTGAGAAACTCGCGCGTCACGGCGTAACGCTGATCATGGTCGAGGAAAATCCCGTCGCCCTTGTTCTCGACGGGATCGCCACCGGTGACGACGTTGACCAGCAGCCGCCCGTTCGACAGCCGGTCCAGCGTCGCGGTCATGCGCGCGGCGACGCTCGGCGATTGCAGACCGGGCCGCACCGCCACCAGATAGCGCAAGCGCTCAGTCCAGGGGGCGACGGCGGACGCCACCACCCAGGAATCCTCGCAGCTTCGCCCGGTCGGCAGCAATACGCCGAAATAGCCGAGCTGGTCCGCCGCCTGCGCGATCTGGCGCAGATAGTTGAAGTTCACTTCACGCCCGCCGGTGGTGGTGCCGAGATAGCGGCCGTCGCCATGGGTCGGCAGGAACCAGAGAATATTGGCGTTCGATGATGTCTGGTTGCTCATGTGCCCGGCCTCCGCGCCGCGTCGGAAATCCTGATTTGTTTTGGAATGAGACCGAGCGCGAAGAACGCGTCGGCGACCTGCTGCTGGTCGGCGATCACACCATCGGTGATCGGCTTGATGCCGTAGGACTGCCGCTTCAGCGCGACTTCGACGACCGGAACCGGAAGTCCGATGGCCGGCGCCAGCTGTTCGGCCACGGTGTGGATGTCGCCCTTGGCCCAGTCATCGACTTCACTAAGTTGCGCCAGCACGAGGTCGACGATCTTCGGGTCGGCGCCAATGAATTTCTTCGAGGCGAAATAGAACTGATAGTTCGCAACGATTCCCGTACCGTCTGCAAGCGTTCGCGCGCCGGTTGCGGCTTCGGCCGCGGCCTGGAACGGATCCCAGATCACCCAGGCATCCACGGCGCCGCGCTCGAAGGCCGCGCGCGCATCGGCCGGCGCCAGAAACACCGGCTCGATTTCGGAATATTTGACCCCGGCCTTTTCCAGCGCCTTCACCAGCAGATAGTGAACATTTGAGCCTTTGTTCAGCGCGACCTTCTTGCCTTTCAAATCGGCGACCGAAGCGATCTTGCTGTCCTTCGGGACCAGGATGGCTTCTCCCTTCGGCGCCGGAGGCTCGTAAGCGACATACTGGATCGGGGCGCCCGCGGCCTGCGCGAAGATCGGCGGCGCTTCGCCGGTGTTGCCAAAGTCGATGGCGCCGACATTGAGTGCCTCGAGCAGCGGCGGCCCGGACGGAAACTCCGTCCATACCACCTGATAACCGGCGGACTTCAGCTTGCCCTCCAGTGTGCCCTTGCTCTTGAGCAGCACCAGCTTGCCGTATTTCTGAAAGCCGATGCGCACGACCTTGTCTTGGGCGTAGCTGATAGCACCTGTCGCACCGACGATGCTGAGAGACAGCACAGCGCTCGCGATCAGGCGTTTGATGAAACGCGTCATGGAGACGTCCTCTGGGTTGATTGAGCTGGGTTCAGGTCTGGGTATTGCGCCAGACGATGTCGCGGATGGTGATTTTCTTCGGGATCAGACCGAGTTTGAAGAAACGATCGGCGACCGCCTGCTGGGTATCGATGATCTGCTCCGTGACCGGACCGATCGCGAACGACGCGCGGTTGGCCGCGACAGTCTGGACTTCAAGCGGGACACCCGTAACCGCGGCGAGCGAACTTGCCACCACGTCGCGGTGCGCTTCCGCCCACCGGGCAGCTTCCGTCAAGCCGGCGATGACGTCGCGGGTGTACCCAACGTTGGCATTCGCAAAATCACGGTTGGCGAGATAGAACGAATTGGTCTTGGCGACCTCGTAGGCGTTGACGAGGATCCGGCCATTCTGCCGCTTCTCGCCGATGGCGAAATAAGGATCCCAGATCGCCCAGGCCTCGATGCTGCCTTGGGCGAAGGCAGGACCCGCATCCGGCGGCGACAGATATACCGGCGTGATATCCTCGTAGGTAAGGCCGGCCTTTTCCAGCGTCGCGATCAGAACATTATGCGCGCTGGTGCCCTTGGCGAACCCGATCCGCTTGCCTTTCAGATCGGCAATCGTACGAATAGAGGAATTGGCGGGAACCAGAATGCCCTGCCCGTTGGTGATCGGAGATCCCGCCACATAGACGATGTTCGCATTCGCGGCCTGGGCAAAGATCGGCGGGGTGTCGCCGACTGAACCAAAGTCGACACTGCCGGTGCTCATCGCCTCCAGTAATGGTGGCCCCGACGTGAATTCGATCCATTTGATGGAAATTTGTTTCGCGGCAAAGTGCTTTTCCAGAATGGCTTGCTGCCGCGCGATCACGAGCACCCCGGTCTTCTGGTAGCCGATACGGATTTCCTTCACCGGCGCTTGCGCGAACGCCTGGGGCGACAGCGCGACAACGGCACCGCCGACCGACAATCCGAGAAAATCCCGACGCTTCATTCCACTCTCCTGAACGATCATGCTCGCGACGATGCGCGATCAAGCGATGTCAGGGATGATGGTGTTGCTTTCGGAAGGTGTCGAGTGCTCGGCAAAAATAGCAATGGCGACACTGCCTAGCTGTCTCGCGGCGACGGGTTTATTGCCGGAACAGGATTGGCCGTGGCGCATTTTTCTTGACGCTTGTGACGGACGGACTCGTTAATCTTGAAATAGGCGATAGTTGAACTTGATCCGCCTGGAGTCGAAGTGCCCGCCGATAAAAGCCGACGACGGTTACGAATGATGCAGCTTGGAATTTATCTCTGCGAATTGCCTCCGACGTAGCATCGTCGTGCGGGTCGCATGACAACAATGGAGAGCGGTTCCATTGACTGCGCTCGTGCGGTCTTTAGCTTGATTTGATCCCTTTCATCGCAGGCAGATCAAATTCCATGAGCAACCGCATTGCATCGATCATCGGAGCCGTCGCAGCCGTCGCGACCGTATCGGCAACGTCAGTGGACGCACAGACGCCGCCGTCCGATACGATCCGCATCGGCTATCAGAAGTCCTCGACGCTGACGGCCATCCTGAAAACCAATGGCGAACTGGAAAAGGCGCTCGCGCCGCTCGGCGTCCGCGTTTCCTGGCATGAATTCACCAGTGGCCTGCCGCTGCTGGAAGCGATCAATACCGGCAACATCGACTTCGGCGCCGACGTCGCCGATACGGTGCCGCTGTTCGCGCAGGCCGCCGGCGCCAAGCTCGCCTATATCGCCGAAGAAGCCGCTTCGCCCTCGGCGCAGGCGATCCTGGTCGGCGCGGAATCGCCGATCAGGACGCTGGCCGATCTGAAGGGCAAGAAGGTCGCGGTGACCAAAGGCGCCGGCAGTCATTTCCTGCTGCTGGCAGCGCTCGCCAAATCGGGCCTCAGTTTCAAGGATATCTCGCCGGCCTATCTCACGCCTGCGGACGGCCGCGCCGCCTTCATCGGCGGAAATGTCGATGCATGGGTGGCCTGGGATCCGTTCCTGACCAGCGCCCAACGCCAGTCCAACGCACGGGTGCTGTCCGACGGCAGCAACGGCCTTGCGAGCTACAAGCGCTACTATCTGTCGTCGGCCGCGTTTGCCGACCAGCGCGGCGACGTGCTCAATGCCATCTTCGGTAAACTCGACGAGACCGGCAAATGGGTCAAGTCGCACCAGGATGACGCGGCGACCTTGCTCGCCGGCCTCTGGGGTATCGATGCGGCGACGGTGAAAGAAGCCAACAGCCATCGCTCTTACAAGGTCGGCATTGTCACCGCGCCCGGCCTATCCGAACAGCAGCGTATTGCCGACGCGTTCTTTGCCGAGGGATTACTGCCGGTAAAGGTCAATGCCGGCGACGCAAAGATCTGGACGCCGAAGCGCGACTGATTGGAACGTCGTCATGCCCGGCCTTGTGCCGGGCATCCACGTCTTCCTTCATTGAGCAAGAAAGACGTGGATGGCCGGGACAAGCCCGGCCATGACGAAAAGGACGCGCGCGGATGTATCAGGCGAGGCGGCTTCTATGCCGCCTCGAACGCCGGAACCGGCAATGCGGTCACCGACTTGATCTTTTCCATCGCGAACCGCGAGGTCACGTTCTTCAATGCGACCGCGCTAATCAGCTTCTTGTAGAAGATGTCATAGCTGCGCATATCGGCGACGACCACGCGCAACACATAGTCCACGTCGCCGGCCATGCGATAGAACTCGATGACTTCAGGCATGGCGCTGACGGCGGCCGCGAACTTCTTCAGCCACGCATCGGAATGATCGTCGCTCTCCACCGACACGAATACCGACAGACCGAGGCCGATCTTGTTCTGGTCGACCAGCGCGACCTTGCCGGTGATGATGCCCTCGTTCTCCATGCGCTGGACACGCTTCCAGCACGGCGTGGACGAAAGCCCGACGCGCTCGCCGATCTCGGCTACCGATAGCGATGCGTCTTCCTGAAGTACCCGCAGGATCTTGCGGTCGATCGCGTCGATGCGGCGGGGTGTTTCCAGAACAGGTATGGCAACGTCGGTCATATGTGAAACTTTCTTCCAAATGAAGTGCTGTCAGCAATGGTATTCGGAAAATAATTCCACACAAGCCGGGCACTGTTTCGAAAATCAGGGCGGGCGGAGAAAGACTTGCTGCGCGGATCGCCTTCCGAGGCCTAAAGACCCGCGCCCTTGCCGATGGCTCCCGAAAACGAACGATCGACGATATCGGCGGCGTTGAGCTTCTGCTTGATCAGGCTGGAGCGGAAATAAAGGTCGATGGTTTGCTGCTCGTCGGCCACCACGCTCTCATCGATCGGCGCAACGCGGATTTTCGCCCGGCTCAGCCAATTCAGCGGCACGGCGGGCGGGATGCTCATCAGCTTGCCCCACGTCTCGGCATAGGCGCTGACATTGGTCTGCGACCATGCACGCGCGGCCGTCAGCCTGCGAACGAAGTCCTCCAGTTCCCGCCGCTTGTCGCGGATCGCATTCGGCGTGGCGACCTGAAATCCCAGCCCCGGCGTAATGCCCTCCGCCGTGATCACGCGTCGCGACTGGAACAGCACTTCTTCCTGGCTGACATAGGGCTCCCATGTCGACCAGGCATCGACGGAGCCTTGCGTATACGCAACCTTGGCGTCCGATGGCGCCAGGAACACGATCTGGACATCGCTGGTCGACCACCCCCTTGCTTCCAGGGCTGCAAGAATCAGCTGATGGCCGATCGAGCCGCGCCCGGTTGCGATCTTCTTTCCCCTCAGGCTCTCGAAGTCGCGGACGGCTGAGTCCTTCTGGACCAGTACCGCGAGGCCTTCGCGGCTCTGCCGGATCGCGGCGATGGCCTTGACGGGAACGTTGGCGGCTGCGGCGAAGGTAAAGGGTGCGTCGCCGACCAGTCCGGTTTCGATCGCGCCCGCGCTCAACGCTTCCAATAGAGGCGCTGCCGCCGGAAATTCCTTCCACTCGATCTTGTATGGAACATCCCTGAGGACACCGGCCGCCTCCATCACGGCCTGCGAATTTCCCTTTTGATCGCCGACCCGCAAGGTTGTCTGGGCATCCGCCGGGGCAATCGCTCCCAGCAGCAGGCCCGCAACGAAAATGGCGCGTATCATTCTGCCGCCACTCCCCGTGCTACGCCGCGTCCGGCGATCAACTGGCGCGTCAGCGGGATCAGTTCGCGGCCGTAGTCGATGGCGTCGATCAGGGGATCGAAGCCGCGGATCAGGAAATGGCTGATGCCGAGATCGTAGTAATCGCCGAACACTTCGGCGACCTGTTCGGGCGTACCGACCAGCGCCGTGGTATTGCTGTTGGCGCCGGTGAGTTTCGCGATCTCGGTCCAGAGCCGCTTGTCGATCCGCGTTCCCTGCTCGGCCAGCGACAATAGCCGCCGCGCACCGGCGGTGGCGTGGCCGTCCGCCGGCTTGCGATATCCGGTCTTGTCCTGCAACGCGGTGGCGCGCGCGAGGATTTCATCGGCCTTGGCCCAGGCCTTCTCCTCGGTGTCGGCGAGAATGGGGCGGACCGAAAGGCTGAACCGCGGCGTCGGCCGGCCGTGCTTTGCGGCCGCGGCGCGAACCCGCGACGTCACATCGCGCACCTGCGCATAGGATTCGCCCCACAGCGCGAACGTATCGGCATGCTTGCCCGCCACCTCGATCGCGGCATCCGAACCGCCGCCGACAAAGATCGGAATGCCTTCGCTGCGGTACGGCTTCACCTGCGAGAAACCGTTCTGCACCTGATAATACTTGCCATCATAGACGAACGGCTTTTCGCTGCTCCATTCGGCGCGAACCACATCCAGGAACTCGCTGGTGCGGGCGTAGCGCTCATCCTTGTCGTCGATGACGTTGCCGTCCTGCTTCAGTTCGGTGGCATTGCCGCCGGTGATGACATGCAGCGCGACGCGGCCGCCGGACAGTTGATCGACAGTCGCCAGTTGTCGCGCAAGCAATGTCGGCGCGGTGAAGCCGGGCCGCTGCGCGATCAGGACATTGAGCCTGTCGGTCACGCCCAGCACGT
>JBOHIT010000141.1:0-4281 GCA_050726155.1 Bradyrhizobium sp. | reverse complement strand
GCAGGGTGTCGTCAACGACATGACGCTGCCGAACGGCAACGGCGCGCTGGCGATCTCGCGGCTGGTCAAGGCGCTGCCCGGCCAGATCATCGTGATCCAGGAAAAGAACGATTCCCTGTGGGGATCGGACGCCGCGCTGTCGATCACGCTGTCGGCGACCACGGGGTTTGTCGTGCTGATCCTCGGCTTTGCATTCCACTGGCAATCGACCCGCGCCCGCGAGGGCGATCTGATCAACGACGCGGTGCGCGGCCGCATCGACACCGCGCTCAACCGCGGCCGCTGCGGCCTGTGGGACTGGGATCTGTCGCGCGGCAGGATTTTCTGGTCGCAGTCGATGTTCACCATGCTCGGGCTCGACTCCCGCAACGACCTCCTCACCTTCGGCGAAGTCAACGCGCTGGTGAAATCCGACGACATCGACCTGTTCGCGATCGCCGACCAGTTGATCTCGGGCAAGCTCGATCATATCGACCAGACCTTCCGCATGCAGCACACTGACGGCCACTGGATCTGGCTGCGCGTCCGCTGCGAACTCAGCCAGGCCGCCGCCGACAAGGGCCTGCACCTGATCGGCATCGCCGTCGACATCACCGAGCAGAAGAGCCTCGCCGAGAAGACGGTCGAGGCGGATCTGCGGCTGCGCGACGCGATCGAGACCATTCCGGAAGCCTTCGTGCTGTGGGACGCGGAAGACCGCCTCGTGCTCTGCAACTCGCACTTCCAGCGCCTGCACAAATTGCCTGACACGGCGGTGCAGCCCGGCACTTCCTATGAGACCGTGATCGAAGTCGGCAGCATGCCGGAGGTCCGCACCCGTCTGCAAGAGACCGGCGCGCAGGCACCGGGCGCGCGCACCTTCGAAGCCCAGCTCGACGACGGCAGCTGGCTGCACATCAGCGAGCGCCGCACCAAGGACGGTGGCTACGTCTCGGTCGGCACCGACATTACCCGCATCAAGGAGCACGAGCAGAAGCTGGTGGAGAACGACACGCGGATGCGCGCCAACGTGCTCGATCTGAAGCGCTCGCAGGCCGAGCTCGCCGACCTCGCCGAGAAATATTCGCAGGAGAGGACCCGCGCCCAGGAAGCCAATCAGGCCAAGTCGAAATTCCTCGCCAATATGAGCCACGAACTGCGCACCCCGCTCAACGCCATCATCGGCTTCTCCGAGATCATGGGCAGCGGCATGTTTGGCGTACTCGGCTCCGACAAGTATCAGGAGTACTGCCACGACATCCTGACATCGGGAAAATATCTGCTCGAGGTCATCAACGATATCCTCGACATGTCGAAGATCGAAGCCGGCCGCATGAAGCTCGACGTGGAGTCCTTGGACCTGTCGAAGATTCTCGCGGAGTCGCTTCGGGTGGTGTCGGGTCGCGCCGAGGACAAGCATCTGACGCTGGACGCCGACATTGAAAGCACCATCTCGGTGGTGGCCGACCGCCGTGCGGTCAAGCAGATCTTCGTCAACCTGCTGTCCAACGCCGTAAAGTTCACCCCCGACGACGGCAAGGTCACCGTGCGCGGCCAGGTCCTGAGCGATTCCGTCGTGCTCATGATCGCCGACACCGGGATCGGCATCGCCCCGGATTCTCTGCGCCGGCTCGGCAAGCCGTTCGAGCAGGTCGAGAGCCAGCTCACCAAGACCTACCAGGGGTCGGGCCTCGGGCTCGCCATTGCAAGGTCGCTGACCAATCTGCACGGCGGCACGATGCAGCTGCGCTCCAAGCTCGGCACCGGAACGGTGGTGCGGATCAAGCTGCCGCGCCAGCCGCAAACCCCGAAGGCGAAGCTTTCGGTCGCGGCGTAATCGGGAGCCCTACTTCAGCGTCGGCGCTACTTCGCGGGCGATCTGCACCAGCGCGGCAATCAGGGGAGTCATCGGATCGCGCTGCGGGACCACCATCCCGATGCTGTAATCGACGACGGGATCGACGATCGGAATGCTGCGCACGGTGTCCGCCAATCCCAGGGTCTCCGCCAGTTTTGCCGGCATCACACTCGCCCAGCGTCCGGTCTTGACGTGGGTGTAAAGCACCAGCAGCGAGTTCGACGTCAGCGTCGGCATCGCCTCGGCGCCCACTGAAAGCAGCGCGCGGTCGATGATGCGCCGGTTCTGCATGTCCGGCGTCAGCAGGCACAGCGGCACCTGGCCGACCTCTTTCCAGGTCACCTGCTTGCGATCGCCGAACATGCCGTCGGGCGCCGTCAGCAGGCGGTAGCTCTCGTTGTAAAGCGGAATGGTACGAACCTTGCCGATCGGCTCGTTCTCGATATAGGTCAGCCCGGCGTCGACCTCGAGATTCTCCAAAAGCCCCAGCACCTCGACCGAGGTGCAGGACTGGATCTGGAAGCGAACCTCGGGATGGCGGGCGCGGAACGGCGTGGTCAATTGTGCCACCATACCGAGCACGGTGGGGATCGCGGCAATCCTGATCTCGCCGGAGAGCTTGTCCTTGAGGCTGTTGATCTCCTGCCGCATCGCACGGGTGTCGCCGACGATGCGCCGCGCCCAGTCGAGCGTGCGCTCGCCCTCGGGCGTAAAGCCCTGAAAGCGCGAGCCGCGCTGCACCAGCATGACGCCGAGGATTTCCTCGAGCTGCTTCAGGCTGGTCGACATGGTCGGCTGGGTGACGCCGCAAGCCTCGGCGGCGCGGCCGAAATGCCGCTCCTTGGCGAGCGCCAGCAATAGTTCAAGCTTGTCGATCAAGAGGTGCCCCGTGAAGTCGATGATATGTCGTGACAAATACCACGGCTGGTGGGGTACCAACACGTCAAAAGTCGTCCCGCCGAACCGCAGCATGCCCTCCGTAAAAGCACGGAATTTGCTGCGCTATTTTGTCCCAGACGGCCTCCATTTATAATGTCGGAACCGGACATTTCCTTGCGCCGGCGGCCTGCCGGAACTAGGTATGGTCGATCTGATCCCGGCCGACCGACTTGGCCTCGCCCCCCGTGCGCGTGACTGACGAGCCACCTGCCAGCCTTGCTAACTGCCACTCTCGACCAACTTCGTCCGGCCCTTCAGCGGGTCTTTAACCGGTGGGTGCGATCATCGCCTCGTCCATCAGCCGTGAGTCATGCCCGCGAGTAGCCGGCATGGCCCGCAACCAGCGCCAGGGAGCCGTGTACCCTTAAGATGTCCCGTACCCCCGATAATGCCGACGCAGAAACCGCCGACGCGCATGACGACATCATGTATCCGTCCGCGCTGCCGTTCATCGTGTTGCACCTCTGCAGCTTTGCCGCATTCTGGACTGATATCACCTGGCAGGCGGTGACGATGTGCGTGACGCTGTATTGGCTGCGCATGTTCGCGATCACGGCGGGATATCACCGCTACTTCTCGCACCGGGCCTATGCGACCAGCCGGCTGTTTCAATTCGTGCTGGCGTTCCTCGCCCAGAGCACCACCCAGAAGAGCGTGCTGTGGTGGGCTGCCAAGCACCGCCACCATCATCTGCATTCCGATACGGCGCATGACGTCCATTCGCCGCGCCATAAAGGCTTCTTCTATAGCCATGTGGGGTGGATTTTCTACCGGCAGCACGACCTGACCGATCTGGTCAAGATCGCGGATTTCGCGGCGTTTCCGGAACTGAAATGGCTGCACCGGTTCGAGCAGGTCCCTGCGGTGATCCTCGCGATCCTCTGTTTCCTGATCGGCGGATGGTCGGGGCTGGTAGTCGGTTTCGTCTGGAGCACCGTGTTGCTCTATCACGCCACCTTCTGCATCAATTCGCTGGCCCATGTTCACGGCCGCAAGCGCTACGTCACCGGCGACGATTCCCGCAACAACTGGCTGCTGGCGTTTTTCACCATGGGCGAAGGCTGGCACAACAACCACCACGCCTACCAAAGCAGCGCACGCCAGGGTTTTCGCTGGTGGGAAATCGACGTCACCTATTACATCCTCAAGGCGCTGTCTTTCGCTCGCATCGTCCGCGACCTCAAGACGCCGCCCGCGGAAGTGCTGCGCAACGAGCAACGGCTCGGTTCGCGCGTCATCAACCGCGCCGCCGAGGAGCTTGTCGCACGATTCAACCCCGAGCGGATAGCGCTGGCGGTTTCGGCGGCGCTGCATTCGTCCGAACTGGCGGCGTTGCGGGAGGCGCTCGACGAAGCCCGGCATCAAATGGCCGATGTCCTGGCATCCCTGCATCCGGGCAAGATTCCGACCCGCGACGAATTGCTGGCGCAGGCGCAGGCCATGTTCGCGCGCACCCGCTCGCTCGATGAAATCGTCGATCGCGCGCATCAACTGCTGTTAGGTGC
>JBOHIT010000140.1:0-7548 GCA_050726155.1 Bradyrhizobium sp. | reverse complement strand
TCTTCCCTGTTCTTCTTGTTGGCTCTGTCGCTTCAAACGCAAAACGCCAGAACCGGAGTTCTGGCGCCTTTGTTTCCCGAACTAGACTTCGCGGCGGCTCAGGAACGCCAACCGCTCGAACAGATGCACGTCCTGCTCGTTCTTCAGGAGCGCGCCGTGCAGCGGCGGAATCAGCTTGCGCGGATCGCGCTCCCGCAGCATTTCCGGGGTGATGTCCTCGTTGAGCAGCAGCTTGAGCCAGTCGAGCAGCTCCGAGGTCGAGGGCTTCTTCTTCAGGCCCGGCACCTCGCGGACCTCGAAGAATATCCGCAACGCTTCCTCGACTAGGCGCTTCTTGATGTTGGGGAAGTGCACGTCGACGATCCGGTTCATGGTGTCGGCGTCGGGGAACTTGATGTAGTGGAAGAAGCAGCGGCGCAGGAACGCGTCCGGCAATTCCTTCTCGTTGTTCGAGGTGATCATCACGATCGGGCGCAGGCTCGCCTTGATGTTCTCGCCGGTCTCGTAGACGAAGAATTCCATGCGATCGAGTTCGAGCAACAGGTCGTTCGGGAATTCGATGTCGGCCTTGTCGATTTCGTCGATCAGCAGTACCGGGCGCTTGTCGTGGGTGAAGGCCTCCCACAGCTTGCCGCGCTTGATGTAGTTCGAGATGTCGGAGACCCTGGCGTCGCCGAGCTGGCTGTCGCGCAGCCGCGACACCGCGTCGTATTCATAAAGGCCCTGCTGCGCCTTGGTGGTCGACTTGATGTGCCAGGTCAGCAATGGCGCGCCGAGCGCCTTGGCGACTTCCTCAGCCAGCACGGTCTTGCCGGTACCGGGCTCGCCCTTGATCAGCAGCGGGCGCTCGAGCACGATCGAGGCGTTGACCGCGACCTTGAGGTCTTCGGTGGCGACGTAGTCCTTGGTGCCGGTAAATTTCATCTATTTCTTTGCCTTGTTATTCGTTCTTGCGCCGTTCCCGGCCTGAACAGTAAACGACCGCCGGTCCGGCGGTCGCGATTGGAAGCGATGCGCTCTCGTCAGCGTTTGACCAGCGAGAGGATCACCAGGATGATGACGCCACCGATGGTGGCATTGATGATTTCGCGGATCCAGCCGCCGCCGAGGTTGACGCCAAGCTGCGGCAACAGCCAGCTCGCCAGCAACGCGCCGATGATGCCGATTACGATGTTGCCGATCAGCCCGAAACCCGCGCCGCGCACGATCTTGCCGGCCAGCCAGCCCGCGATCGCGCCGATGATCAGTGCAGCTATGATGCCCATCATATTTCCCCTGCCGGAATATGCCCTTTGTGGCTCAATTCTAGAGGAAAAACCCTCCCGGTCTAGGCCTGTCTGGTATGCGCGGGTCTTGGTAGCTGTGCGTTATATGTACAGTCGTGGCCCTTGACGCCAGCGGTCCAGCGGGCAATCTGTAGCCCATGTTCCTGCAATTCTTCACATCGCTGCGCGACGCGCAGGTCCCGGTGACGCTCCGCGAATATCTGACGCTGATGGAGGCGCTCGACGCCGACCTCGCCGATCAGACGGTGGAGAATTTCTATTACCTGTCCCGCGCCGCTTTGGTGAAGGACGAACGCAACCTCGACAAGTTCGACCGCGTGTTCGGCTCCGTGTTCAAGGGGCTGGAGAACCTGCTCGACGCCATGGAGAAGGCGGACATTCCCGCCGAATGGCTGAAGAAGCTCGCGGAGAAATACCTCACGGAGGAAGAGAAGAAGCAGATCGAGGCCATGGGCTGGGACAAGCTCATGGAGACGCTTCGCAAGCGGCTCGAGGAACAGAAGGGCCGCCATCAGGGCGGCAGCAAGTGGATCGGCACCGCCGGCACTTCGCCGTTCGGCGCCCACGGCTACAATCCCGAAGGGGTGCGGATCGGCCAGGAAAAGAACCGCAACAACCGCGCCGTCAAGGTGTGGGACAAGCGCGAGTTCAAGGACCTCGACGGCAATGTCGAGCTCGGCATCCGCAACATCAAGATTGCGCTGCGGCGCCTGCGCAAATTCGCCCGCACCGGCGCGCCGGACGAACTCGATCTCGACACCACGATCAAGGAAACCGCCAACCACGGCTATCTCGACGTCGTCATGCGGCCCGAGCGGCGCAACGCCGTCAAGGTACTGGTGTTCTTCGACATCGGTGGCTCGATGGATTCGCATATCGAGCAGGTCGAGGAATTGTTCTCGGCGGCGAAGACCGAATTCAAGCACATGGAGTATTTCTACTTCCACAACTGCCTCTATGAAGGCGTCTGGAAGCAGAACAAGCGGCGCTTCACCGACCGCACGCCGACCTGGGACGTGCTGCATAAGTACCCGCACGACTACAAGGTGGTGTTCGTCGGCGATGCCTCGATGTCACCCTACGAGATCATGGTGCCCGGCGGCTCGGTCGAGCACGTCAACGAGGAAGCCGGCTCGGTCTGGCTCGATCGTGTCACCCGGACCTATCCGCACGCGGTGTGGCTCAATCCGGTGGCGCAGAAGCATTGGGATTATTCGGAATCCACCACCATCATTCGCCGGCTGTTCTCGGAGCGGATGTATCCGATCACGATCGAAGGCCTCGAAGGCGCGATGAAGGAACTGGTGCGGTAATTGTCGTCCGGACAGCCGCTGGCGCGGCTGATGCGGAACGGCATCGAAACAATAAAGGTGCAATCAATGCCCCAGACCATCCACCGCGGCATCAAGGCCCTGATCGACGAAGCCAATGCCGAGATCGAAACCGTCAGCGCCGCCGACGCGATCAAGGCTGCTTCCGGCCGCGACGTCATCATCGTCGATATCCGCGATCCCCGTGAGATCGAGCGCGACGGCCGCATCCCCGGCGCCTTCTCCTGCACCCGCGGCATGCTGGAATTCTGGATCGACCCGGAAAGCCCCTACGCCAAACCGGTGTTCCAGGAGGACAAGAAATTCATCTTCCACTGCGCCGGCGGCATGCGCTCGGCACTGGCGGCCAAGACCGCGAAAGACATGGGCCTCAAGCCGGTCGCCCACATGGCCGGCGGTTTCGCCGCCTGGCGCGACGCCGGCGGTCCGGTCGAGAAGTGGGAACCGAAGAAGAAGAGCTGAGAAGTCATGGGCTGTCATCCTTCGAGGCTTGCAAGCGCTCGCGCCTCAGGATGACGTTCTACCGTCCGTCACCCCCGCGTGAGCGTAAGCTCATCGCTGGAGGTGCCGCAGCGAAGCGAAGGCCTCGAAGGGCGACGGCCCCACTACCGAAGAATTGGAATCAAGAATGACCACCACCGACGACCCGCTTGTCTCCACCGACTGGCTCGCCGCCCATCTCGGCGATCCCAAGATCAAGATCATCGACGCCTCGTTCAAGATGCCGGGCATCCTGCCGTTGCCGAAGGACGACTACCTCACATCCCATCTTCCCGGCGCGGTGTTCTTCGACGTCGATGCGGTGTCCGACCATTCCAATCCGCTGCCGCACATGTTCCCGAACGCGGAGCAGTTTGGCCGCGATGTCGGCGGGCTCGGCATCGGCAACGACGATACGGTGGTGCTCTACGATTCCGGCGGCTGGGTCGCGGCACCCCGGGTGTGGTGGATGTTCCAATCGTTCGGACATCAGAACGTTCGCATCCTCAATGGCGGACTGAAGAAATGGCGCGCCGAAGGCCGCAAGGTCGAGGGCGGCGAGGTCACGCCGAAGCCGGCCACCTTCAAGGCGACCTTCGATCCCGGCTACACGCGCAACGTCGAGCAGATGGTCGCCAATCTCGCGAGCCGCGCCGAGCAGGTGCTCGATGCGCGCGCCAACGAGCGCTATCAGGGCAAGGTGCCCGAGCCGCGGCCGGGCCTGCGTTCGGGGCATATTCCCGGCAGTGTCAGCGTGCCTTACAACCAGCTGTTCGACGCTTCCACCGGCGCGATGAAATCGCTTGACGAATTGCGCGCGGTGTTTGCCGGCGCCGGCGTTAAGCTCGACGCGCCGATCGTGACGAGTTGCGGCTCCGGCGTCTCCGCGCTGGTGCTCACGCTGGCGCTCTATCGCCTCGGCGTGCGCGGCAGCGCGCTCTATGACGGTTCATGGACGGAGTGGGGCGTGCAAGGCGGGCCGCCGGTGGCGACCGGGCCGACCTGAACGGCACTTTACCGTTTGCCGCGCAAGACCGGCGTGGGCGCAAACGGGTCGGCGGCCTGTTGCAGGGCCGCGGCCTGCCGCGCCAATAGCGCCCGTCGCGCCGCGGCGATGCGCCGGCGCTCCTTGGCACGCTGCGCGCGCTTCCGGTTGACGCTGCGGTTCGGTTTCGCTTCCGCCGGTTTCGCCGCGGCCGGTTTCGCGACGGTCGCGGCTGGATCGCCCAGCGTTGCGATCTTCGATGCGGCGGGGTTGCCTTCGGGCGATGGCGATGGCGATGGCGCTTCCGCCACCGGCTCAGGCGCGGTCGATGTCGCGACCGACACAGTCGGCGGTGTTTCCGCGATGGCCGCGACCTTCACGTCCTCGACGGCGATCGGCGTTTCGGCCAGCGTTGCCGCAATGGCTGCCGACGTTTCTACTGTCTGAATTTCCGGCTTCGCCGGTTCGGCCGACGCGGGCTCTTCCATTTTCAGGGCGGCGAGCTTTTCCGGTTCGGCTGCAGCCAGTTTTTCCGACTCAGCCTCCGGCGCCTGGGCGGCCGGCGTCTCGGTCGCGAGAATAGTTGACCCCGCGACATTGTCCGGCACCTTCTCGGCGGTCTCAGGCTCGACGCGCAGCAGGGCCAGCGTCGGGATCGGCGGTTCGTTTTGCCGGGTGAAGACCGGTTCGGGCAGCGGTCGTCGCGACGGGACGCTAGCGAATTGCTCGTGTGCGGCACGCAGCAGCGCCGCCGCGCCGAGCCCGAAGATCAAAACCGACGTCGACAGCACGATCGCGGCGAACAGAAAGCGAAAACCGGGGAGCATGGACGCGAGTTCCGCCTTGCCGGGAGAGGTGCAGGGCCGTTGATGCCGAAGGGAACGCGGTGACCACTGGAAGCGACCAGATTCGCACGGCGAATCCGATTCGCAACGGCGAATCAGGCCGATTCGAGAATAACTCCAAGGATAACTCAACGTCTCGAAGCTGTTTGTTACAATCTTGGCCGGCGATGGTCTGGATATGCCGATGGTCGCCGTTTTTTGAAGCCTGAGGCAACTTTGTCGCAGCGCTCACGGCGCGATCACAAAATGACCGATTTGGGCCGAATTTCGCGGATTTGTCTTGAATGCGCCGCTATCTTCCGTCATCTGCCGTTAACGGTCCGGTGTGGCTTGGGGTCTATACAAGAGCGATGATGATTAACCGTATTCTGACGATCTGCGCTGCCGTCGCTGCTGCCTCGGCGGGAATTTCGCTTGCCCATGCCCAACAGGGTTATCCGGTGCCGCCCGGCGCGGTCTATTCGGCCTCTCCCGGGCCGTATGTGCCCGGTGGTTATGCCATTGATGAACGCCGCGGCGTCGGTGTCCCCGATTTCGACGCCCTTGAAGACGATGAGGCGCCGAACGCGCAAAGTTCGACCGCGATGTCGCCGCCCGGTCTCGGTCCTGTGCTGTCGCCGGCCGACCCGCGCTACGGCCGTCCGATGTATTCCGACCGCGGTCCGCCGATGCCCACGGGCCCCGTCCTTTCGCCGGATGATCCGCGCTACGGTTCGGACCGTGGCGACGGTCGCGTTCCCGCGGCCGGCGTCGTCTATCCCAGCGATGACCGCCTGCGTCCGCCGGAAGGCGTCGGCGGCGGTCCCGCCGTCACCGGTGCCGTACAGCCGCAGCAGCCCGCCATGGGCGCCGACGGCAGGCCGATGGTGTTGTCCGCGCTGCCGCCGGAAGAACAGCCCGAAGTCGGCACGGCGCAGCTCCCGCCGCATCTGCGCCGTCAGGAAGTTTCGTTCGCGACCAAGGAGCCCGCGGGCACGCTGGTCGTCGATACCCCGAACACCTACCTCTATTACGTGCTGGGTGGTGGTCGTGCGGTGCGCTACGGTGTCCGCGTCGGCCGCGATGGTTTCACCTGGACCGGCGTGCAGAAGGTCACCCGCAAGGCCGAATGGCCGGATTGGCATCCGCCGACCGAGATGATCGAGCGCCAGCCCTATCTGCCGCGCTTCATGGCCGGCGGTCCCGGCAATCCGCTCGGCGCGCGCGCGATGTATCTCGGCAATACGGTGTACCGCATCCACGGCACCAATCAGCCCTCGACGATCGGCAAGTTCGTCTCGTCGGGTTGCATCGGCATGTTGAACGAGGACGTCTCGGACCTGTTCGAACGCGTCAAGGTTGGCACCCGCGTCGTCGTAATGCCCGGTGGTCCGCCGCCGGGAACAGCGACCGCTTCGGCCGCGCCTGCCCAGGGCCTTGCACCCGCGCAGGGCGCGCCGGCCCAGGCCCAGCTTGCTCCGATCCCGGGCACGCAGCCGACCGTGGTGCCCCCGCTGCCCGCGCCGGTGACGGTTCGCTGATAGCCGGTTGGTGCTGATTTCATTTTGAAAAAGGCGCACGTGAGTGCGCCTTTTTTGTTGGTCGGACGTGGCAATCGCGCGGCAATGGCATATTATGCCATGATAGCTGAGGTCTTGAGAATACGCCCATGCGAACCAGAAATGTTGTGTTGACGGAGCGACAAGCAGACCTGATTGAAACCCTGGTCGAGTCAGGCCGCTACCAGAACGCAAGCGAAGTCCTGCGCGACGGGTTGCGGTTGGTGGAGCAACGCGAGGCGGAGGATGCGAGCAAGCTGAAAGCGCTGCAAGCAGCGGCCCGCACCGGCGTCGATTCACTGGATCGAGGCGAATTCAAAGAATTTCGAAATTTCGAAGATCTGAAAGCCTACTTGAACGAGTTGTCGGAGAAGGTCATTTCCAAGGCAGCCGGATAGCTCCCGATGGTCGACCGGAGATGGCGCGTTCGCCTCGGCGCCGACGCGGAACTCGATTTTGCGAATATCTTGAAATGGACGACTGAGAATTTTGGCGCGCGACAATCGCGCATCTATCAGAGCGTACTCGTTCAGGCGATTGACGAACTCGCCGACGGTCCCGATGTTTCGGGCTCCAAAGCCCGAGATGAAATCATGCCAGGTCTTCGTACGGTCCATGTTGCGCGACAGGGGCGGCGCGGAAGTCACTTCCTGATGTACCGGGTGGCCCCGGAAGCAACGATCGAAATCGTGCGGATATTGCACGACAGAATGGACCTTCAGCGTCACCTGCCATTTTCGCCAGACGAGAATGCTAAATAGAGCGGAACGCTTACGTAAAGCGGCGCGCGCTGAGCCGGACCCGTGACGGTGCGCTTAAGGCAGAGATTTACATGAGCTCTGTTGAAAAGGCCCGCAGCGCGGGCCTTTTTTCGTCATTGCGAGGAGCGTAGCGACGAAGCAATCCAGAGTCCCGCCCACGCTTCTGGATTGCTTCGCTTCGCTCGCAATAACGTTGTGAATACTCGCGCCCTCCGACGAGTCTCGTCGGCGACGTAGCCGAATGCGACGTCGGCACGCAGTGATCGAGTTTTCGGCATCATCAAGATGTGCCCCTGATTTGCCCGACGTGTCAAAATGTTTT
>JBOHIT010000139.1:0-4901 GCA_050726155.1 Bradyrhizobium sp. | reverse complement strand
GCGCGGAAAGCCGTCGAGGATGAACCCCCTCGCGGCGTCCGGCTGCTCGATGCGGTCGGCGACGATGCCGATGACGATATCGTCGGAGACCAGGCCGCCGGCATCCATCACCGCCTTGGCCTTGAGGCCGACGGGGGTGCCGTTCTTCACCGCTTCGCGGAGCATGTCTCCGGTCGATAGCTGGACGATGCCGTGGCGGGCAACCAAACGCGCTGCCTGCGTGCCCTTACCCACCCCTGGCGGACCCAGCAGTATCAACCTCATCGGCGCTTCCCCTTGAGCTTGGCCTTCTTGACCAGGCCTTCATATTGATGCGCCAGCAGATGCCCCTGGACCTGCGCCACCGTGTCCATCGTAACGCTAACCACGATGAGCAGCGAGGTACCGCCGAAATAGAACGGCACCGCGGCGTAGGAGATCAGGATCTCCGGGAACAGGCACACTATCGCAAGGTAACCAGCACCGATGACGGTAATGCGAGTCAGCACATAGTCGATATATTCCGCCGTGCGCTCGCCCGGGCGGATGCCGGGGATGAAGCCGCCGTGCTTCTTCAGATTGTCCGCGGTCTCGGTCGGGTTGAACACGATCGCGGTATAGAAGAAGGCGAAAAACACGATCAGCGCGATATAGCAGAACAGGAACAGCGGACGGCCATGGCCGAGCTGGGTGGTGATCCACTGGAACCACTCCGGGCCGGTGCCGGCGTTGAAGTTGGCGACCGTGGCCGGCAGCAACAACAGCGATGAGGCAAAGATCGGCGGGATCACACCCGAGGTGTTGAGTTTGAGCGGCAGATGCGAGGACTGACCCTCGAACATCTTGTTGCCGACCTGACGCTTCGGATACTGGATCAAAAGCCGGCGCTGCGCGCGTTCCATGAACACGATGAAGGCGATCACGGCGACCGCCATGATGATCACGATGAGGATCAGCCCGGTCGACAGCGCGCCCTGACGACCGAGTTCCAGCATGTTGGCGAGCGCCGACGGCAGCTCGGCGACGATGCCGGCCAGGATGATCAGCGAAATGCCGTTGCCGATGCCGCGCGCCGTGATCTGCTCGCCGAGCCACATCAGGAACATGGTGCCGCCGGTCAGCGTGACCGCGGTGGAGATCAGGAAGAACGGCCCGGGATCGCTGACGACGTTGCCGGAGCCCTGAAGGCCGACCGCGATACCGTAGGACTGGAACGCGGCGAGAATCACCGTGAGATAGCGGGTATACTGGTTCAGCGTCTTGCGGCCGGCCTCGCCTTCCTTCTTCAACGCTTCGAGCTGCGGTGACACCGTGGTCAGCAGCTGGATGATGATGGAGGCCGAGATGTACGGCATGATGTTCAGCGCGAAGATCGCCATGCGGTTGATGCCGCCGCCGGCGAACATGTTGAACATGCCGAGAATGCCGCCGGCCTGCGATTTGAACACCTGTTCCCAGGCGGCGGGATCGATGCCGGGCAGCGGAATGTAGGTGCCGAGCCGATAAACAAGCAGCGCACCCAGTGTGAACCAGATGCGCTTCTTCAGTTCGTCGGCTTTGCCGAGCGCAGAAAAATTGAGGTTTGCCGCAAGTTGTTCTGCTGCTGAGACCATGTCTAGGCTTTCTCCCGCCGTCCCTCACGCCGTGAGCCCTGGCGGGGGCTATCGGCAGACGCCGGACATTATTTGGTGCTCGGCTTCGATAAGTCCATCGTTCTATCGGCGGATTGCCCGCGCCTCAGCGGGCAATGACGCAGATGTTACGCTGCCTCGCCTTCTTCCTTTTTGGCCGGAGCCAGGATCGTCACGGTGCCGCCGGCCTTCTCGACCGCCGCAATCGCGGGTTTGGAGGCGCCGTGCGCTTCGATGGTCAGTTTGGCCTTGATTTCGCCACGGCCGAGCAGCCGCAGGCCATCCTTGGCGCGGCGAACAACCTTGGCTTTGACAAGCGATTCGATATTGATCGTCGCGCTAGCATCGACCAGCTTGGCGTCGATCGCGTCCTGCAAACGGTCGAGATTGATCTCGGCGAAATCGAGCTTGAAGATGTTGTTGAAGCCGCGTTTCGGCAGGCGCCGATGCAGCGGCATCTGGCCGCCCTCGAAGCCCTTGATGCGCACGCCCGAACGCGCGGTCTGGCCCTTGCCACCGCGGCCTGCCTGCTTGCCCTTGCCCGAACCGATGCCACGGCCGACGCGCATACGCTTTTTGCGCGAGCCGGCATTGTCGGCGATATCGCTGAGCTTCATCGCGAGATTCCTCTATCTTGGGAGCATGATCTTGACCGAAGACCGGTCCCCGCTTTTCGGGATCATTGCTCCTCCTTGCTTTAAATTACTTCTCGTCGACGACACGAACGAGATGTTGAACCTTGGCGATCATGCCGCGAATTGCAGGGGTGTCCTGCAGCTCGGTGACGCGACCGATCTTGTTGAGCTTGAGGCCGATCAGCGTCGCACGCTGCGAGTGGTGGCGGCGGATTGCACTGCCGGTCTGCTCGACCTTGATCATCTTTGCGGCCTTGGCCATCGTCATAACTCCGAACGGCGCTGAGAAAACGCGCCTGATTGTTATTCAGTCACCACTTCGGCATCGCCACCGACGCGGCGCGACTGCAGCGTGGACACCTTGATGTTGCGGCGTGCCGCAACCGAACGCGGCGAATCCTGATGCTTCAGCGCGTCGAAGGTGGCGCGAACCATGTTGTAGGGGTTCGACGAGCCGATCGACTTCGCCACCACGTCCTGGATGCCGAGCGTTTCGAACACCGCGCGCATCGGACCGCCCGCGATGATGCCGGTACCGGCGGGGGCTGCGCGCAGATAGACGCGGCCCGCACCGTGACGGCCGGCGATATCGTGATGCAGCGTGCGGCCTTCGCGCAGGGCAACGCGCGTCAGGTTACGCTTCGCCGATTCCGTCGCCTTGCGGATCGCCTCGGGAACTTCGCGCGCCTTGCCGTGACCGAAACCGACCCGGCCCTTCTGGTCGCCGATCACGACCAGCGCCGCAAAGCCGAAGCGCTTGCCGCCCTTGACGACCTTCGCCACACGATTGATGTGGACGAGCTTGTCGACGAATTCACTGTCGCGCTCTTCCCGGCCGCCCCTGTGGCCGCCACCGCGCTCGCGTTCACCTGCCATGGTGTTTTCCAATCTCTTAGAGGCGAAAGCCTCTGTCCGTTCAAAACCAGTTGTTAGAAGCTCAATCCGCTTTCGCGGGCCGCATCCGCGAGCGCCTTGACGCGCCCGTGATAGAGATACTGACCGCGATCGAACACCACTTCCTTGACGCCCTTCTGCACGGCGCGTTCCGCCAGCAGCTTGCCGACGGCCTTGGCCGCATCGATGTTGGCGCCCGTGTTGCCGCCCTCGCGCAGCACCTTCTCCAGCGACGACGCGGAAGCCAGCGTTTCGCCCTTCAGGTCGTCGATGACCTGGGCGTAGATGTGCTTCGACGAGCGGAACACCGACAGACGCGGACGTCCGTTGGCGGAGCGGCGCAGTGAGATTCTCACGCGCTGCTTGCGCCGGGCATTTGTAACTTTCAGTGACATGGCCGGCTCCGTTACTTCTTCTTGCCTTCCTTGCGGAAGATGAATTCGTTGGCGTACTTCACGCCCTTGCCCTTGTAGGGCTCCGGCGGACGATAGGAGCGGATCTCAGCGGCGACCTGACCGACGCGCTGGGAATCATTACCCGTGATCGTGATCTCGGTCGGCTTCGGCACCACGATGGTGATGCCTTCCGGGATCGCGTAGACGACATCGTGGCTGTAACCGAGCGCGAGCTGCAGGTTCTTGCCCTGAAGCGCTGCGCGGTAACCGACGCCGGTGATCTCAAGCTTCTTCTCGAAGCCCTTGGTGACGCCCTCGACCAGGTTGGCGACCTGCGCGCGCGCGGTCCCGTACATGGCCTGCGCGCGGTTGGTTTCCAGCCGCGGCGCGACCTTGACCGCGCCGTCCTCGAACTTCACCTCGACGTCGTCGTGCACAACGAACTGAAGCTGACCCTTCGGCCCCTTCATCTTGACGGTCTGCCCCTCGACGGTCGCCGTCACACCGGACGGGATCGGCACGGGCCGTTTGCCAACACGTGACATGGCTAAAATCCTTCCTCAGAACACCGTGAAGAGAACTTCGCCGCCCACGTTCGCTTCACGCGCTTCGTGGTCAGCCATGATTCCCTTCGGCGTCGACAAAACCGAAATACCGAGACCGTTGTTCACGCGCGGCAGGTTCTTGACCGAGGCATAAACCCGACGGCCGGGCTTCGACACCCGCTCGATTTCGCGAATGACGGGCTCGCCGTCGAAATACTTCAGCTCGATCTCGAGCTCGCTGCGGCCGGACGAATGCTCGACGCTGGCGTAGCCGCGGATGTAACCCTCGGACTTCAGCACTTCGAGCACGTTGGCGCGCATCTTCGAGCCCGGGGTCGAAACCTTGGACTTCGAACGCATCTGCGCGTTGCGGATGCGGGTGATGAGATCGCTGATCGGATCGTGCGTTGACATCTGACGACCCCCTTACCAGCTCGACTTCACGAGCCCGGGAACCAGGCCCTTGGAGCCGAGTTCACGCAGCGCGATACGGCTGAGCTTGTTCTTGCGATACACCGAGCGCGGACGGCCGGTCATTTCGCAGCGATTGCGGATCCGGGTCGCCGACGAATTGCGCGGCATCTCGGCGAGCTTGATCGTCGCCGCGAAACGCTCTTCCATCGGCTTTTTCTTGTCGGCGATGATCGCCTTCAATTTAGCGCGCTTGGCAGCAGCGTTCTTCGTCATCTTCTGACGCCGGTTATTCTTCTCGACAGAACTCTTCTTCGCCATAGAGTAGTCTCCATACCTTTCCGCGTTTGAGACGCTGACTAGTTCAGTGTCTCACTGCCGGAACGGAAAATTGAATGCGTTCAGCAACGC
>JBOHIT010000138.1:0-7688 GCA_050726155.1 Bradyrhizobium sp. | reverse complement strand
GCGTTCCCGTGGTCGGGTCGACCTGGTTGTCGATGCCTTTCAACATGCCGGTGTCGACCACCGTGACGCCGTCATTGCCGAATACGTCGACCGCGAGCGTGCCCTTGGCGGCGGCGGCATTGACCCGCACGATCTGCTGCTGCGGCAGGCTGAACTGCACCGCGATCGGCTGCAGCTGGGTGATGATGACGAGGCCGGTCGCATCCGAGGCCTTGATGATATTGCCCTGGTCGACCTGGCGCAGGCCGGCGCGCCCCGACAGCGGTGCGATGATCTTGGTGTAGCCGAGCGTTGCGGCCGCGTTGTCGATCGCGGCCTGGTCGGCTTTGACCAGCGCTTCCTGCTGAGCCACCAACGCGCGCTGGGTGTCGGCCTGCTGCTTCGACCCGGCGTTGGACGCCGCGAGCTGCTGATAGCGCGCCAGATCGAGTTTCTGGTTGGCGAGTTGCGCCTCGTCCTGCGCCTTCTTGGCGACCGCCTGATCATATTGCGCCTGGTAGATCACCGGATCTATCTCGCCGAGCACGTCGCCCTTCTTGACGTCCTGGCCTTCGGTGAAATTGACCGCAATCAATTTACCGTCCACCTGGGCGCGCACCAGCACGTTGTTCAGCGCGCGGACCGAGCCGACGCCGTCGAGATAAACAGGCATATCCAGCGTGCGCGGCGTCGCCGCCAGCACCGGCACCGGCAGGTCGAGGCGCTGGCCGCCACGACCACCTCCGCCGCCACTGTTCGGCTTCGGTTGAAACGCATACCAGCCGATGTAGGCGAGACCGCCGAGGATCACGAGCGTCACCGCCAGCGAGACCATGCGCTTGAGCACGCGCGACAGGAAGCCTGGCTTGCGCACCTCCGCAGGCTTGGCGCTTTCCTTGGCGTTTTCCTTGGCGCCTTCCTCTGATTCCGGCTTAAAGAGCATCGACCGGCCTCTCCATCCTCGGCTCCCAGCCGCCCCCCAGCGCCTGATACAGGCTGACGATCGCGAGCAGCCGGGCCAATTGGGCCTGCGACAGCGAATCTTCCGCCTGGAATAACGTCAATTGGGTATTTAGCACAGTTACGATGTCAGCCGTTCCGGCCCGCAGCTGCTGCTCGGACAGCTGGAACGCCCTCCTTGAGGCCGCCACGACTTCGCGCTGCAGCCGCAGCTTCTCGGTGGTCTGGCGGATCGACATCAGCGCGTTGTCGACGTCGGCAAAGGACTGCACCACCGTCTTGCGATAGGTCTGCAGCAACTCATCCTGCCGCGCCTTGGTGAGTTCGAAATTGCCGAGGATCCGGCCGCCGTCGAAGATCGGCTGGGTCAGGCTGCCGACCATGCTGAAGAACGCCGCATGCGGCTGGAACAGCGATGTCAGCGCGGAGCTCTGATAGCCTCCCTGCCCGGTCAATTGAATGCTCGGGAAAAATTGCGCGCGGGCGTTGCCGACATTGGCGGTAGCGGATGCGAGCTGGGCTTCCTGTCGCCGGATATCCGGACGCTGGGTCAGGAGCTCCGAGGGCAGGCCGGGCGTGACGCGGGGCGAGGCAATGTTGTTCAGCGAACCGCCGGCGACGCGCACCGCTTCCGGCGGCCGCGACACCAGCGTCGCCAGTGCATTGATGTTCTGGTCCAGCGTCTGCCGCAGCGGCGGCACCAGCGCGCGCTGGTTGGCGAGCACGGTTTCCTGCTGCGCAACGTCGAGGTCGTTGCCGGTGCCGGCCTGCAGCCGCTGCTTGATGGCGTCGAGGATGCGGGTGGCGCTGGCGATGTTGCGTTGCGCGGTGCGAATCCGGTCCTGCGCAGCGAGTACCTGGAAATAGGCGTTGGCGAGCGTGGTCAATGTCGTCAATGCCACGACGTCGCGATCGAAGCGGTTCGCAACCGCTGTCTCCTCCGCCGCCTGCGCGGCGTCGCGGTTCTTGCCCCAGAAATCGATCTCGTAGCTGGCGCTGAGCGAGGACGAATAGTTGACGACCTCGCGGCCGCCGTTGGTTAGACCGCTGGCGCTCGATCCGGACGTGCGCGAATAGCTCTCCTGCCCGCTGCCGCTCAGGCTCGGCAGCAGCGCGGCACCCGTGATCCGCGCTTGCGCGTCCGCCTGCCGGAACCGCGCGGTGGCGGCGGCGATATCCAGATTGACGGTCTGCGCCTCTTCCATCAGCGTCGTCAGTTCCCGCGAACGGAAGCCGCGCCACCAATCGAGCGTCGGCGGTGCGTCCTGCGGCTTGGTCAGGCGGGCTGCCTTGTAGCCATCGGGGACGTCCAGTGCTGGATCGGGCAGATCCTTGGTCAGGATGCAGCCCGCCGAGCTGACGACGAGGCTCAGAACCGCGACCGACCGAACGAGACCGCTTGCACCTGGAAGGCGCACTCGCCAGCCTTCAACCAATACCCCCGGCATTCGTTGGGTCACACCCGTTCTCCACCGGGCAAATCCCGGCGTGGCGCGCGACGAACGCTGGTTTGGGTGGTCTGCGACACGCTCACGGGGGTGATGCTTCCGTTGGAACCGAACGCTCATACTAGCCTTGCGATCACAGCGCGGACAGTCCCGGGTCCATCCGGACAACCACCCGCATGGTCGCGGCAATCGGCCGTCGGAAATGCAAGTTGGCCTTATTTCATCGGCCTTGGAACGCTGTTGCGATGGTCCGGGACAGCCAAAACCTTACGAAGATTTCACAGGGTTTTCCCCCTGTTCTGACGGTCCGAATCCGTCTCCTCGAGTGAAAAGCCGCCCATGGCCGATTTGAAACCCGGGGAACCGCCCTGCGTAGCTTGCAGGGCCATGGAGGGGACAATATGCGGGTCGCGGTTATCGGAACGGGAATCGCCGGCAATGCGGCGGCCTGGGCCCTGTCGAAGCATTATCCGGTCACCGTCTATGATCGCGAACTCCGGCCCGGCGGACACAGCCACACCGTCACCATCGACTACGAAGGAATGCCGCTTGCGGTCGATATCGGCTTCATCGTCTACAACGAGCTGAACTATCCGGATCTCACGGCGTTGTTCGCTCATCTCGGCGTCGAGACGGTGGACAGTTGCATGAGTTTTGCGGTGACGGCGGACACCGGTCGCTTCGAATGGCGAGGCGGCGGCAACAACTGGCTGGAGACCGCCATCGGCCTGTTTGCCCAACCGCGCAACCTGCTGTCGCCCTCCTATCTCTGGATGCTGCGCGACATCCTGACCTTCAACCAGCAGAGCATCGCGGATTACGCCGCTGGAAAACTCACCGGCCTGACGCTCGCCGAATATTTCCGCACCCACCATTTCGCGCCGCGGCTGTTGACCGATTATCTGGCGCCGATGGGCGCGGCGATCTGGTCGGCGCCGGCCAGCGAGATGCTGGACTTCCCGGCCGAGAATTTTGTCGCGTTCTTCAGCAACCATCGCCTGCTGCAATACGACCGTCCGGTCTGGCGCACGGTGAAGGGCGGCAGCCAGCGCTATGTCGAAAAACTGACGGCCGCGTTCCGCGACCGCATCAAGTTCGGCTGCGCGGTAACATCGATCGACCGGACGCCGCATGGCGTCGTGGTCCATGACAGCCGCGGCAACACCATCAGCTACGATCACGTCGTGATCGCCTCTCACAGCGATCAGGCGCTTTCGATGCTGTCGGATGCCGACGACCGCGAGCGTTCGATCCTGGGCGCGATCGGCTATTCGCCCAACACGGTCTACCTGCATCGCGACCCCGGATTGATGCCGAAGCGAAGGCGGGCCTGGGCGTCGTGGAATTTCCTGCGCTGGCAGCGCGAAGCTTCCGCTGCCAACGACGTCTCCGTGACCTACTGGATGAACCCGCTACAGGGCATCGATGACGACAAGCCGCTGTTTGTCAGCCTCAACCCGCCGTTCGAGCCCGATCCCGCGCTGACCTTCGGCAAATACCGGATGGAGCACCCGCAATACAACACCGCCGCCTTTGCCGCGCAAAAGCGCCTCGGCGAGATTCAGGGCAAGCGCCATACCTGGTTTTGCGGCGCATGGACCGGTTATGGTTTCCACGAGGACGGCTTGCGATCCGGCCTTGAAGTTGCGGAAGCATTGGGCGCTCTGGTGCCATGGCGCGTACCGCCGCCCGAACTCGCGGAAGCCGCGGAGTAGCGATGCGCACAGGCGTTGCCGACACCAACACCCCAGACGATGCCGCGACTGCTGCGGCGTCGCTCTATGTCGGCGAGGTCATGCACGCGCGGCTGAAACCGATGGGCCATCGCTTCAGCTACTGCGTCATGAGCCTGTTGATTGATGTCGACCGGCTCGACGCGGCCGACCGGCAATCGCCGCTGTTCGGCGTCAACCGCGCCGCGCTCTACAGTTTCAAGGAATCCGATCATGGCGACCGCGACGGATCCTCGTTACGCGACTGGGCGCAGCGTTGCGCGGCCGAGCGCGGCATCGATCTCGGCGGCGGGCGGGTGCTGCTGCTCTGTTATCCCCGCCTGCTCGGCTACACCTTCAATCCGCTGTCGGTGTATTTCTGCTATCGCGCCGACGGCGAACTTGCGCTCGTGATCTACGAGGTACGCAACACCTTCGGCGAGATTCACGCCTACGTATTGCCGGTAATGCCTGACCAGATCAGTGCTGCCGGCGTGCGGCAGAGCCAGGAAAAACTGTTCTACGTCTCGCCCTTCATCGAGCTGACGATGAACTACCATTTCCGGGTGTTACCGCCGCAGGAGAGCGTCAGACTGCGCATCCTGGAGACCGATCGCGAAGGCCCCCTGCTCGCCGCAACCTTCAATGGACGCCGCCGCGCGCTCGACACGGTGGGGTTGCTGCGCGCGTTCTTCGCGTTGCCGCTGGTGACGCTCAAGATCATGGCCGCGATCCACTGGGAGGCGCTGCGGCTGTGGGTGAAGGGCGCCCGGCTGGTGCCGCGTCCGAATGTCGCCCACAATCCCCGCTTGGCGGCGGCGAAAACCAACGATTATACTTCGCCGGCATTGTCTGCCCGCGGCAAAGAGTGAAGCAGGTCAATTGACCCTACATTTGCAGGTCGCGGGTGGACGACCGTTCGATGGATCGCCCATGCCCGAGTTGATTTCGGTCACATCGGAAACCGTGGATGCGTTGTTTCCGGAATTGCCTCGCGTGGTCCGGCTGGCGCTTGGCTTCGGTTCAAAATTGCAGCACGGCACGCTCGACGTGACGCTGGCGGACGGCCGCAGGGTTCGGCTCGGCGGCAATGGCCCGGGACCGGCTGCCGCCATGCACATCTTTGACTACGGCTTCGCGTCGCGGCTGCTGCGCAGCGGCGACATCGGCATCGCAGAGGCTTATTTGCGCGGCGAATGGGACACACCTGACCTGACGCAGTTCCTCTACCTGTTCTGCGTCAACCAGCACTGGATGCAGACGACGTTGACCGGAACGCCCCTGGTCCGCTTCGTCCAGTTCATGCGGCACTGGTTCAACCGGAATACAAGGCGACAGGCGCGTCGCAACATCTATGCACATTACGATATCGGCAACGCCTTTTATTCGGCATGGCTGGATCCGAGCATGACCTATTCCTCAGGACTGTTCGAGGATGGCAACGTCGACCTGACTGCGGCGCAAAACAACAAATACCGAAGGCTTGCCGAAGCGATCGATCTCAAGCCCGGCCAGAAACTGCTTGAGATCGGCTGCGGATGGGGCGGCTTTGCCGAGTATGCCGCCAAAACGTTCGGCACCAGGGTCGTCGGCCTCACGATCAGCAACGAGCAGCGCGACTTCGCGCTGGCGCGCATTCAGAAGGCCGGCCTCAACGACCTTGTCGAGATCCGGCTGCAGGACTATCGCGACGAACGCGACCACTATGACCGGATCGCTTCGATCGAGATGATCGAGGCGGTCGGCGAACAATTCTGGCCGAATTATTTCTCACAATTGCGCGACCGTCTGCTGCCCGGCGGCCTCGCCGGCATTCAGGCCATCACCATCCAGGACAGCCTTTTCAAGACCTATCGCCGTGAGGTCGATTTCATCCAGCGCTATGTTTTCCCCGGCGGCATGCTGCCCTCGCCCGAGATCCTCAAGGCGCTCGGCGAGCGGTTCGGTGTTCCCGTCATCCGCGAGCGCATTTTCGGGCAAGATTATGCCAGGACGCTTGCGATCTGGCGAAGCAATTTCCGCGCGGCCTGGCCGAACCTGATGCCATCCGGCTTCGACGACCGCTTCCGGCGGTTGTGGGAATACTACCTGGCCTATTGCGAGGCCGGATTCCTCTCCGGAAATATCGACGTGCGACAGGTGGTGTTCGCCAAATCGAGCTAGATTTTCCGCACTGCAAAAGCCTTCCCCTTTCGCCGCACGCACACTAGGGTCGCGCCGGATTTCCACGTACCGGCAAAGATTCAATCGATATGACCATTTACCAAGACGTCGTCGCGGCGATCGGCAACACACCGCTGATCAAGCTCAAGCACGCTTCCGAAGCGACCGGCTGCACCATTCTCGGCAAGGCCGAATTCATGAATCCCGGCCAGTCGGTGAAGGACCGCGCCGGAAAATGGATGATCCTGGAGGCCGAGAAGCGCGGCGAGCTCAAGCCCGGCGGCCTCGTGGTCGAGTCGACCGCGGGCAATACCGGCATCGGACTTGCCGTCGTCGCCAGCGCCCGCGGCTACCGGACCCTGATCGTGATTCCGGATACCCAGAGCCAGGAAAAGAAGGACATGCTGCGGCTATGCGGCGCCGAACTGCTCGAGGTGCCAGTAGTACCCTTCTCCAATCCGAACCAATACCAGCATCTCGGGCGACGGCTCGCGGATCAGCTTCGCAAGAGTGAGCCGAACGGGGTTTTGTTCGCCGACCAGTGGAACAATCTCGACAATGCCAAGGCGCATTACGAATCGACCGGCCCGGAAATCTGGCAGCAGACCGGCGGCAAGCTCGACGGTTTCATCTGCGCGGTCGGATCGGGGGGAACGCTGGCGGGCATCAGCCGCTATCTGAAGGAAAAGAACAAGGACGTCACCATCGCCTGCGCCGATCCGCATGGCGCGGCGATGTATGAACTGTTCACGAAAGGCGTCGTCAAATCGACGCCGGGTGGATCGATCTCCGAAGGCATCGGGCTTGGGCGCATGACGCCGATCATCGAAACCGCCAAGGTGGACACCGCCTTCCTGATTCCCGATGAGGAATGGGTTCCGGTGATCTACGATCTGCTCGAGCACGAGGGGCTGTGCCTTGGTGGCTCCACGGGCGTCAACATCGCCGGCGCGATCCGGCTCGCCAAGCAGCTCGGACCCGGCAAGACCATCGTCACGGTGCTCGCCGATTCCGGCGGCCGCTATCAGTCAAAACTGTTCAATCCGGAATTCATGCGCAGCAAAAACCTGCCGGTGCCGGCATGGCTCGAAAAGCGCACCAAGATCGACGTGCCGTTCGAGAAGGTGTGAGTAGCGAATGGTGAGTAGCGAATGGCGAATGGAAAATCCCATTCGCTACCCGCCATTCGCAATTCGCCCTTCTAATGCCGCAGGATCTGGCTGAGGAACAGCTTGGTCCGTGCGTGCTGCGGATTGGCAAAGAAGTTTTCCGGCGTGTTGGACTCGATCACCTGGCCGGCGTCCATGAACACGACGCGGTTGGCAACTTCGCGCGCGAACCCCCTTTCGTGGGTCACGACCAGCATGGTCATGCCTTCATTGGCAAGGTCGACCATAGTGTCGAGCACTTCCTTGACCATTTCCGG
>JBOHIT010000137.1:0-8276 GCA_050726155.1 Bradyrhizobium sp. | reverse complement strand
GGATGCATCGGTCCGCTACGATGCCGTCGTGGACGCCGCGGTGAACCTTGCCGGCGCGACGAAATATCAAACGCTGGAAGCGCTCGGAGAAGCCGTTGCGATCGGCCTGCTGCGCCGCTTCGCCTTGATCGACACGATCTCCGTTGGCGTCGCCAAGTTCAGCCCGCCGATCCCGCATACGCTCGGCAAGGTCGGGATCACGGTGCGCCTGGACCGTGGCGATCTGGTGGATCGGCCGGTGGAAGCGGCATTGGAAGAGCTGGCCTGAGCGCGGGCGCGTCGCGCCGCGGGCTTGCGCAGGTGTTTCCGCGTCATTGCGAGCGAAGCGAAGCAATCCATGCTGCCGCAAAGAAAGAATGGATTGCTTCGTCGCTCTGCTCCTCGCAATGACGAAAGGAGCCCCCACGGACCGCATCCCCAATAGTTTCAGCCATCACGATAAATTATCCGCCGAAACTGCCCGCAAAACCTCCCGTAGCTCAGGCCAACGACGACGCAAACATCTGGGTCAAATGACCAGCGTCGTTGTTCTCAAGCCTCGGCGCACCCGCCGGAAATCTTAATCATCGGGAGAAGATTCCATGTCGAACCGTATCGCCTATCTGACCGCCGCCGCCTTCAGCGTCCTCGCGCTCACTGCCACCGTCACCGCGCCGGCCAGCGCGGAAGAAAAGACCGTGATGGTCGGTGGTGCCGCGATGTTCCCCTCGAAGAACATCGTGCAGAACGCCGTCAACTCCAAGGATCACACCACGCTGGTCGCCGCCGTGAAGGCCGCCGGCCTGGTCGAAACGCTGGAAAGCAAAGGCCCGTTCACCGTGTTCGCGCCGACCAACGCCGCCTTCGGCAAGCTGCCGGCCGGCACCGTCGATACGCTGGTGAAGCCCGAGAACAAGGCGACCCTGACCAAAATCCTGACCTACCACGTCGTGCCCGGCAAGCTCGCCGCGTCCGACCTGAAGGACGGCATGAAGCTCAAGACCGCCGAGGGTGAACAGCTGACCGTGAAGCTCGACGGCGGCAAGGTGTGGATCGTCGACGCGAAGGGCGGAACCTCGATGGTCACGATCTCGAACGTCAATCAGTCCAACGGCGTGATCCATGTGGTCGATACCGTGCTGATGCCGGCTTCCTGACCTCCGCGCGCTCCCTGATTGGTCCCAAACAGGATGCGTGGAAGGGCGAGCCGGGGCAACCCGGCTCGCTTTTTTGTGACCGCAATACGCCCCATGCATCGATCTGATAGCATCTGGGCAGTAACGAAAACCCGGTTCCCGGCGTATAAACCGGTACCGAATTAAGCCACGGATCAGCCATGTCGAGCATTACGGTCAGCGACCAGCAAGCCAGCGCCAAGGATACCCCCGAGGCGACGCGATCAAAGGTCGTTCAGCCCGCCTGGGTGCGGGCCCTGCACTGGACCAACGCCTTCGCGATGGTCCTGATGATCATGTCGGGATGGCAGATCTATAACGCCTCCCCGCTGTTCGGCTTCACCTTCTCGCACAGCATCACGCTCGGCGGCTGGCTCGGCGGCGCGCTGCTGTGGCACTTCGCCGCGATGTGGCTGCTGATGCTCAACGGCCTGCTCTATCTCGCCCTTGGTTTCGCCACCGGCCGCTTCCGCAAGAAGCTGCTGCCGATCACGCCGGAGGGCGTGATTTCAGATACCAGGGCGGCGCTGACCGGCAAGCTGTCGCATGACGATCTCTCCAAATACAATTCGGTGCAGAAGCTGCTGTATGTCGGCGTGATCATCGTCGGCGTCCTGATCGTGCTGTCGGGTCTCGCGATCTGGAAGCCGGTGCAACTGCAATATCTGACGGCGCTGTTCGGCGGCTATTCGGTCGCCCGCTACGTTCACTTCTTCTGCATGGCGGCGATTGTCGCCTTCATGGTGGTTCACGTCGCGCTCGCACTTCTGGTGCCGAAAAGTTTGCGCGCCATGATCATCGGCCGCTAGAGCATGATCCGGAAAAGTGGGAACCGGTTTTCCGAAAAGATCATGCTCAAGTAAAAGACTCTTTAGGAGGATATAATGGGCCGCTTGCGCAACCTTCTGATCCCCGGCGTCGACAAGAGCCTGCTGCTCAGGGATGCCGTCAAGACCATGCCGGACCTGACGCGCCGGCGTTTCATCTCCGGCGGCGCCAGCCTCGGCGCGCTGACGCTGCTCACCGGCTGCGACGTGACCGACCATTTTTCGGCCGAGGAGATGCTTAAACAGGTTTCGAAATTCAATGACGGCGTGCAGGCGTGGATGTTCAATCCCAATGCGATGGCGCCGACCTTCCCGGAAAGCGCGATCACCAAGCCGTTCCCGTTCAACGCCTATTACGACCTCGACGACGCGCCCGAAATCGAGGGCAAGGCCTGGAAGCTCGAGGTGCGCGGCCTCGTCGACAACAAGAAGCCGTGGACGCTGGAAGAGCTCTACAGGCTGCCGCAGGTCAAGCAGGTGACGCGCCACATCTGCGTCGAAGGCTGGAGCGCGATCGGCAGCTGGACCGGTACGCCGTTGCGCGATTTCCTGAAAATCGTCGGCGCCGATACCCGCGCCAAATATGTCTGGTTCCAATGCGCCGACAAGGACGGCTACAATTCGCCGCTCGACATGCCCACCGCGCTGCACGCGCAGACCCAGATGACGTTCAAATTCGGCGACGAAATCCTGCCGCGCGCCTATGGTTTTCCGATGAAGATCCGCGTGCCGACAAAACTCGGCTTCAAGAATCCGAAATACGTGCTCTCGATGGAAGTCACCAACGACTACAAGGGCGGCTTCTGGGAAGACCAGGGATATAATTCGTTCAGCGGAAGCTAGGGCGCTAACCGCTTCTGAAACGCGCACAAAACCGCGCCGGTCGCCAGCATCGCCGCCGAGACGTTGAGCGCAAACGACAGGCTACCCATCGCGTCGGTGATCGCGCCGACCACGATCGGCCCCAGCGTCTGGCCAATGCCAAACGCAATCGTCATCGCCGCGATGCTGGTCGGCCAGGCCGCCGGCGGATAGTTGAAACGCACGAACGCGGTGGTCGATCCCACCACGGCGAAGAAGGCGACACCGAATACCAGCGCCGATATCGCCAGCAACAGCGGCGAGTGCCCGAAGATCGGCAGTGCCGCGCCGATCGCATTGACGCCGAGGATGATTGACGTGGCGAGGCCGCCGCGATCCATCGCCAGCACCCGGCGCCACACCCAGGGGGTCACGAAGGCGCTGGCCCCGATCAGGCCCCAGAAGGTGCTCTGCGCCGCCGCGCCACCGCCGCCATCCCTGACATAGGCGATCATGAAGGTCATGTAGGCGATGTAGCCGGCGCCGAACAGGAAATAGCCGATCAGATAGACCAGCACCGGACGGGCGGAGAACTTGGCCGGCGCCGCGCTGTCGATCGCCGCCCCGCCGCCGAGCGGCGCCAGCAGTAATGGGAGGATCATGAGCGCGGACAGCAAGGTCATCGCCCACCACACGATCCACCATGATCCCGGCCCAAAGCCCTGCAGCACGAACGGCGCCAACAGACCCGACGAGAGGATGCCGAGCCCGGGCCCGGCGTAAAACAGGCTGAGCAGAAAATTGGCGCGTTCCGGGCGTGACTGCGCGATCGTTGCCGCCAGCGCTGCGCCGCCGACGAATCCGCCGGCCGCGCCGATGCCCGCCAGCAATCGCGCAAAGCTCAGCACGATGAAGTTGCCCGAGAGCGCGCATAACGCGAGTGAGGCGACTGCGGCCAGCGTTCCCCAGCGCACCGTTCGCGCCAGCCCGTAGCGCCGGATCATCCGCGCGGCGAGCAGCGCGCCCGCGAGATAGCCGACGGCGTTGATCGTGTTCATGAAGCCGGCCGCGGAATAGGACCAGCCCAGTGCGTCGCGCATATCCGGCAACACCAGCGCATAGGCGAACCGGCCGATTCCAAGACCGATCGTTGGCGCCAGCGATACAATCAGGATCAGCCACGCAGGGTGCGTATAGGTGTGTTGGTCGGGGGCTCTCACGAAACTCTCCGGCAGGGCGCCTATTGTGGCAGGCGAAACTGTGCTTGCACAGCCGCGCAGGGAGCAATGGTGTCGTGCTGATTGCGCAACATCAGCCGATCAGCACCAGCGCCACGCCGGCCACCGTCAGCGCCGTGCCGGCGACGATGCGCGGCGTGATCCGCACATGATGGAGCACCATTGCGCTTAACAGCATGGTGACCAGCGGATAGATGGCGACGACGGGCGCGACCAGCGTGATCGGTCCGTTGCGGACGGCGGCAAATAACGTCAGCGCGCTCAGGCCGTTGCAGATGCCGGTGACGGCGAACCAGAACCGGCCCGGCCGCGACGCTTCAACCCTGAAGCTTCCCTTGCGGACTCGCTGCACGGTGAGCACGACCAGCGACGACATCACATAGCCGATCAGGCAGGCCCAGAGCGGGCTCGGCCAGATCTCCAGTCCGAGTTTGACGATCGGCGGCACCACGCCGCGCAACAACGCGCCGCCGAGCGGCAGCAGCAGCGCCCAGCTCCGCCAGCTGCCGAGATCGCGCGGCCGGGTGATGGTGATGATCACGGCGCCGGCGACCGCGATCACGAGGCCGGCGAATTGCAGCGCATGCAGCGGCTCGTGCAGCAGGATCACAGCGAGCGCTACCGCGAACAGCGGCGCCAGATTGCCGAGCGTCGAGGTGACGACCGGCCCCAATGCGCGGTTGGAGGCAAAGGTCAGCAGAGTCAGCAGCGCCGGGAACACCAGCCCGATGGCGACGAAAATCGGCAGGCCCCGCCAGACCACGGGCTCGCCGGCCAGCAGCAGGGGCGAGGCCAGCAGGAACAGCAGCGTGAACGCGGGCACGCTGATCGCAGCCCCCGACAGCGGTTCGACCGTGCGCAGGGCGAACTGCGCCGTCACGACGCCAGCGCCCAGCAGGCTGGCCGAGGCAAAAGCGAACAGGATGGCTGCGGTCATGAGGTCCGTCTTGAGGCGGGCTTGCTCGGCCCGCCTTTGTGGCCTGTCCAAGCCGCCTTGCCAATCCGCCCCGGGCGCTTTAGCACTCCCGCGGAATTCCACGGGTCTGCGTCATGCCCGGCCTTGTGCCGGGCATCCACGTCTTCCCTGTTGGTCCGAATAAGACGTGGATGGCCGGGACGAGCCCGGCCATGACGATTGGATGAGGAAACACCATGGCGACCCATAAACTGCTGCTTCTCCCCGGCGACGGCATCGGCCCCGAAGTGATGGGGGAGGTGAAACGCCTGATCGACTGGCTCAATGCGCAAGGCATTGCGCATTTCGAGACCGAGCAGGGGCTGGTCGGCGGGGCGGCCTATGACGCCAGCAAGCAGAGCATTACGGACGCGACCATGGCGCAGGCCACGGCGGCCGATGCCGTGATCTTCGGCGCGGTCGGCGGCCCGAAATGGGACGCCGTGCCCTATGACGTACGGCCCGAGGCCGGCTTGTTGCGGCTGCGCAAGGATCTCGGCCTGTTCGCCAATCTGCGCCCGGCGGTGTGCTATCCGGCGCTGGCGGAAGCCTCCAGCCTGAAGCGCGAGATCGTCGAAGGCCTCGACATCATGATCGTGCGCGAGCTGACTGGCGGCGTCTATTTCGGCGAGCCAAAGACCATCACCGATCTCGGCAACGGCCAGAAGCGCGCTGTCGACACCCAGGTCTATGACACCTACGAAATCGAGCGCATCGCGCGCGTCGCTTTCGATCTGGCGCGCAAACGCCGCAACAAGCTGACCTCGATGGAAAAACGTAACGTCATGAAGTCAGGCGTGCTGTGGAACGAGGTGGTGACGCAGGTCCATGCCCGCGAATACAAGGACGTCACGCTGGAGCATCAGCTCGCCGATTCCGGCGGCATGAACCTCGTGAAGACGCCGAAGCAGTTTGACGTCATCGTCACAGATAATCTGTTCGGCGACATGCTGTCGGACATCGCGGCGATGCTGACGGGATCGCTCGGGATGCTGCCTTCGGCTTCGCTCGGCGAGATCGACGCCAAGACCAGGAAGCGCCGCTCGCTGTTCGAGCCGGTGCATGGTTCGGCGCCCGATATCGCAGGCCAGGGCCTCGCCAATCCGATCGCGATGATTTCCTCGTTCGGGATGGCGCTGCGCTATTCGTTCGACATGGGCGCGCTGGCCGACAAGGTCGATGCCGCGATCGCAGCGGTACTCGCCAGCGGTTTGCGCACCGCGGACATCAAGTCCGAAGGGACGACCGCCGCCAGCACGACGCAGATGGGCGAAGCGATCCTGAAGGAATTGCAGAAGCTGCACGCGTAAGCGCGGGCGGATCGCGTCACAAAAAAAGCCCGGTCGTGAGACCGGGCTTTTGCTTTAATGGATGTGGCCGCGCTCAATACAGCGGGAAGCGCTGCGGATAGCCGCCCATGTCGGAGGCCGGGTTCATCGGCTGGCGATCGAGCGGGCGGTTATTGTTCTCGTTTCCGAACGATCGCGACGGCGGGAACGCGTAATCCTGGAATTTGCGGTCGCCCGGCAGCACTTCGGTGCCGGCGTCGAGCCACGAGCGCGTCGTGACGTAAACGCGGGTATTCGGACCTTGCTGGTAGACCCGGTTCGGACCGCTGCGTCCGTAATAGGGGCGGCCGTCCTTGTCGTATTGAGCTCTGGACTGGGCGTTGGCTGCCGTCACGCCGACAGCAACGAAGGCCGCTGCAGCAAGCAACACCACGAGCTTGCTCGCAGCAGGGAATTTTCGGGTCATCGCATCCTCGTCATTGCCGGCCATTGGGGCTGGCGGATCGCCAAATCGGATTGGCGTTCATTGTAGCCGCGGCAGGGTGGTCGTCACTAGGTCAATTGCGCCACACCGGACCAGAATAATGCCGGGAGAAGCGAAAAAGTTTCATGAAAACCAGTATCTTGGCGACCTATGGCAATTAGAAGGCGCCGCGCAATTGCGGGTTGTCGGCGCCGGTCAGCCAATCCGCCGACAGGGCCGGCATGGCTGAGGTCGCGCAGTCGCCGCGCCTGAGTTCGGCGCGGGCGAACAATTCCGCCAGTTTCGGCTCGTTTCCGGTGCTGAGCAGGGTCAGCCGGTTCAGCATGCAGGAGATTGCGGCGCGGCGGGCCGGCAAATTGTCGCCCTGGCACGACCAGCCGGAGATGCGGAGGTTGGGATCGCTGACCCGCTTCATGAACCCGAGGCAGGCGCGTCCGGTATCGGCGCCGCCGATCAGGCGGAGCAGGGTCACGGTCCCGAACTTGCTCTCGATCAGGCCCGCGGCTTCCAGCTCGCGCACGCCGCCGGGGTCCATTCGCGCGGCGATCTCCGCGATCGCGGGGCCGGTTTGGTTGAGTTCGGCGCCCGGACGGTAGATCTCGAGTTGGGCGACCGGCTTTTTATCGGCACCGCTCCATTGGAAGACGTCCCGGCGGCCGCCTTGCGGGTGCCGGAAAACCTCGTAAGCCTCTGTTTTGCCGTGCGGATCGAACTGGCTGACGGCAAAAGCGCGCGGCGAGCGATCGGCCAGGCTCCAGGCGCTCTTTGATGGGGCATCCATCGCGGTGGCATCGGGCAATTGTTCCCACAGCGCCAGGCCGCCAATGGCGAACAAAGCCAGCGTCATGACATAGGCAATCAGCCGTGCCAGCGTACCGCAGACCTCGTCGGCAAAGCTGGTCAGCGCCGGATGGATTCTCGTCGTATAATAGGAATTGGCTGGATCAGCCGAAAAGGGATGCATCAAACGCCCAAACGCTGCTGCCAACGTTCTTGCAAACGTTGTATTGAGGCTGTTTCTCGCATAGAAGCGCTGCCTCTCCCTTTCCGCCGCGGGCGGGGGGACGGCATTTTTCTTCGGAGAGTGAACGATGGGTTACAAAGTCGCGCTGGTCGGAGCGACCGGCAATGTCGGGCGGGAAATGCTCAACATTCTCGACGAACGCAAATTTCCCGCGGACGAGGTGGTGGCGCTGGCGTCACGCCGCAGCGTCGGCGTCGAAGTTTCGTATGGCGACCGCACGCTCAAGTGCAAGGCGCTCGAGCATTACGATTTCTCCGATGTCGATATCTGCCTGATGTCGGCGGGCGGCGCGGTGTCGAAGGAATGGTCGCCCAAGATCGGCGCCGCCGGCGCTGTGGTGATCGACAATTCGTCGGCGTGGCGGATGGATCCGGACGTCCCGCTGATCGTGCCCGAGGTCAATGCCGACGCCGTGACCGGCTTCACCAAGAAGAACATCATCGCCAATCCGAATTGCTCGACCGCCCAGCTCGTGGTGGCGCTGAAGCCGCTGCACGACAAGGC
>JBOHIT010000136.1:0-2341 GCA_050726155.1 Bradyrhizobium sp. | reverse complement strand
CTGCTGATCCCTGAGACCAAGGGAAATTTCCGCTGAACTCGAATACGGCGGCCGGGATGATCCGGCCGCCGCCGTTTCTGCCGAAGAGGAGCGCAGAGTGATTCTCTATCGGGCCTGCGATCTGTTGCCGCCACCGGGCTTCGAATTGTATCGAATCTGCGCTTTTTTGGAGACGCCCAAGCTATGAACGGTCCGCAGTATGACGATATCGTTGTCGGCGGCGGATCTGCTGGCTGCGTGCTTGCCAACCGTCTGTCGGCTAACGGGGCTCGTCGCGTGCTCCTGATCGAGGCGGGCAGGGATACGTTGCCCGGAGCAGAGCCCGCAGAGATCCTTGACAGCTACCCGATGCCGCTGTTTTTCGGCGACCGGTATATCTGGCCCGGTTTGACCGCGTCGATGGGAAGGGCAAAGGACGGGCAAACATTTTCGCGCGCATATGAGCAGGGCCGCGTGATGGGGGGCGGTTCCAGCATCAATGTGCAATCGGCCAATCGCGGCCTGCCGCGCGACTACGATGAATGGCGCGACCTCGGAGCCAAGGGCTGGGGTTGGGACGATGTGCTGCCATATTTTCGGAAGCTGGAAACCGATCTCGATTTCGGAGGTCCTTTGCACGGTACCGACGGTCCGATTCCGATCCGTCGGATTTCGCAAACGAACTGGCCACCATTCGGGACCGCGGTTGGCGAGGCCTTCGCTACCGCCGGCGTTCCGTTCAGACACGATCAGAACGGCGAGTTCGAGGATGGCATTTTCCCGTCCGCTTTCTCGAACCGGAACGATTGTCGCGTTTCGGCAGCATCGGGTTATCTGGACGCCGCGACGCGCCAGCGCGAAAACCTTACGATCTGGCCCGACACACACGTCGAGGGCCTTGTCATGAACGGCCGCCGTGCCGATGGCGTTCGCGTTATGCAGGATGGTGCGAATGTCACCATTCGCGCCGGCCGGGTGATCGTGACGGCAGGCGCCATTTTCTCGCCTGCGATTTTGATGCGGGCTGGGATCGGACCGGCGGCCGCGCTTCGAGATCTCGGAATCGACGTTGTTGCCAATCGCCCCGGCGTCGGCCGCAATTTGCGCGACCACCCCGCGTTGACATTCTGCCAATTCCTTCCCCGGCACTTGCGGACGCCTTTGACGCAGCGTCGGGCGAGTTTGGTCGCGCTGCGCTATTCTTCCGGGCTCATCAGTTGCGACCGCTCCGACATGTACATCACGGCGTCAACGCGTGCTGGATGGCATCAGCTCGGCGCGCGGCTGGGTCTCTATTTTTTCTGGTGCAACCGGCCCCATTCCGCAGGGCAAGTCGCACTGGCGTCGCCTGATCCATGCCACTATCCGGCGGTCGACTTCAACCTTCTTGAAGATTCGCGCGACCTTGAGCGGATGATGGCGGCGGTGAGATTACTCGCCGGCCTGGTCATTCACTCGGCGCTTAATCCCGCCGCCGACGATTTCTTCCCGGCGTCGTTTTCGCCGCGGATCAAGCGGTTGAGCCAGTTCAATCGTGCTAACGGACTTGCGGCGTTGGCATTCGGAGCTCTTCTCGACGTTCCCACAAAGCTCAGACACCTTATTATCAAATCGTTTCTGCTGAACGGGATCGCGTTTCGGGATGTAATCGCCGACGACCGCGCGCTCGCCGACTTCGTTCGCCGCAGCGCGTTCGGCGTCTGGCACCCGACTGGCACTTGCCGCATGGGCGATCCTTCCGACTTGCACGCAGTCGTCGACCCCGGAGGCAAGGTGATTGGCGTCGAGAACATTTACGTCGCGGATGCTTCGGTCATGCCGCGTCTTCCGACCGCGAATACCAATATTCCGACCATAATGGTCGCGGAAAAAATCGGCGATGCTCTGCTCGCCGGCGGTTCGTGGTGAACATTAGCGCGCAACACGAAGGACACGATAGCCAGGCAAAGAGAGAAAGTGAGGTGCTACCCTCGATCGTCCGGCGCTTAGAAGCAAGCGGTTGCCAAGGCTGTTCTCCTTTCCTGTTGAAGTCAGCGCGATGGTTTGAGCAGGCCCTCGATTTCGGCGAGCAGACCGGCGATGCGAGGCGCCGGAATGGCGGCCATGCGCAGCATCGTCGCTCCGAGAGCGCAGGATAGCAAGGTGCCAGCACGATGCTCGGCCCCATCTGGTCCAAAGCCGGCGTCGATGAGCGTGGATGTCACCAACGACGCAACGCAAGCCGGGCAAGGAAAAGGAAGTCGCGGAATTTCTGCGCTCGGCTTTGTCCCTGGTCGAAGCCGAGTCCGGCACAGTCACTGGTACGCCTTCCAGGATGACCCTTCGTCGTTGGCTATTTTCGACATTTTTCACGACGAAGCCG
>JBOHIT010000135.1:0-33279 GCA_050726155.1 Bradyrhizobium sp. | reverse complement strand
GGCGGGACCTTTAACGCCCGCGTCGGTGCCGGCCGCGTGTTCGTGACCTTCCGCTCCGAAGCCGCACGCGTCGATCTCAACATGGCGCCGAAAGGGCTGCTCGCCGGACTCATGGTCGGCTTCGGTGCCAGTCCGTCCGCTGCGGCCGGTTACGCCGACCGGATCCTCGCCTGGCGTGCGCCGACCGAGCTTGGCGACAGAGACCCCGAGAACTCGTTTTATCGCACTTCCGGAGCCCCCTACATCCCGCGCCATGCGCCTTTCCCGGCGGCCGAGGAATTGTGGTTGGTGCGCGGGATCCCGCCCGCCATTGTCGAGCGAATGCTGCCCTTCGTAACGGTGTTCAGCAATATTGCCGCCGTTAATGTGCTGGATGCCGCCCCTCAGGTGCTGGCGGCGTTGCCGAATATCACGCCGGAAAGTTTGCAGTCGGTGTTGGCGCAACGCGCCGATCCCGCGGTCGACCCGCGGTCGCTGGTTGCGATGGCGGGTGGCGAAGGCGCGACGCTGGACGGCTCCAGGGCTTATCGGATCGCGGTCGATGTCGAACTGCCGGGCGGACGGCGCAGCGGGGCCGAAGTCGTGATCCTGCTTCTCGAAAGCGGCGACGAGCCTTATCGTGTATTGTCGTGGCGCAACGCCTCCGACGGCAGCACGGCACCGCAAAAGGGCCCTTTGAGATGAATCCGTTCCAGACGATTGGCGCAACCTTAAGCGCATGGACCGGCAGCGTGGCTGCCGCGATCGTCGGCGGGCTGGACCGCATTTTGTCGCCGCGAATAGTCCGGTTGGTCGAGGGGGAAGACGGCGGATTCACCGTCGAAGCGACCGGCAAGGCGGATGCTATTCCCTCGCGCATTACGTTCAGCGATGGAGCGTTGTCCGCACCCAATCTGCCGTCTCTGTTCAGGGGAAGCCGCGTCGAGATCGTGCTCCAGGCCAAGCGGTTCCTGTTTCGGCCGCTCGAGCTGCCCGCGCGTGCGGCAGATTTTCTCGACGGTATCGTGCGCGCTCAGATCGATCGCCTGACGCCGTGGAGCGCCAGCGAAGCGGTGTTCGGCTGCAGTGCGCCGGTCGCCAGCGGCGCCGACAGTATCACCACCATGATCGCGGCGACCACGCGCAAGGTCGCGATGACCTATGTACAGGCGGTTTCAGGTTTTCACCCGACGGCGATTGCTGTTTGTACCGATATCTCCGAGCGCGACGCAGGGCGCGTCAAGGTGTTCGAGCAGAAGGCCCGCGGCCATCTCGATGCGGCGCGCGTGAGCCGTGCGCTTCTGGTCGTACTCGGCGCCGTCGCGATCGCGGCACTGGTTTCCGTCACGGTCGCGGCCTTTGTCGCCGACAATCTCGGCGCGCAGGAGGCCGAACTGGCGCGGCAGATTTCGGTACGGCGCGCCGCCATTCGCGCCGGTACCGACGGCGGCGATCGCTCGCCGATCGCCGCGCTGGAACGTCGCAAATACGAGACACCGGCCAGTGTGCTCGTGCTCGAGGCGCTGAGCCGGCTGTTGCCCGACCACACCTATGTCACCGAGTTGCACCTGGCCGGCAGCAAGTTGCAGATTTCGGGCATCACCCGCGATGCGCCATCGCTGATCCCGCTGATTGAGCAATCGCAACATTTCACCCGCGCCACTTTCTATGCGCCGACGACGCGCGCGCCTTCCGATCCCGGCGAGCGCTTCCACATCGAAACCAGGGTCGAACCGAAAAACACGGTGGCGCCATGAGTTCGGGCGGCATCAGCACAGGCAACGCCATCACGCGCGCGCTGGCGCATTCACCGCTGATAGCGGTCGTGCTCTATCTCGCTGTTGTCGGCGGCCTGGTCGTTACCGCGGGCGTTGCGATTGCGAGTATCTTCGACCAGCAGCGGGCATTGGCGCAGACGTCCAGCCTGCTCGACCAGTTGCAAGGCCGCAAGGCGCGGGGCGGGGCGGCGTCCTCCGGCGAGCGGCCCGGCACGCCGTTCCTCGAGGGGCCGACGGTAACGGTCGCGGGTGCCGCGCTGCTGCAACGGGTCGCAACCGCGGTCGGTAATGTCGGCGGCACGGTGCGGTCCTCGCAGGTCGATGTACTCGGTACGCAAGCCAAGGATGGCTTCGTCGGCCTCGTCGTCAGTTGCGAGATGGAACAACCGGCGCTGCAGAAGCTGCTGTACGACCTCGAGGTGGGCATGCCGTTCCTGTTCGTCGATCAGCTCGACGTACAGGTCCCGCAGACGACGGCCACCAATGAAGGTGGCACGGGACGGATCAGGGTCGTGCTCGGCCTTTCCGGACAGTGGCAGGCCATCAAGTAGGGCGATGGCGCGTCAACCGGGTGCAGCCCGAAGCCCCAAAAGTTTATCAAATTGGCCGATCGTGCCGATTTTTTTATATAATAATCTCAATGGCTTGCAGGCGATCCCTTTCTTTGCATGGGGTTGTTTTCGCTATTTTTGTATCCGGACCCCTGCGGCTAGCGTCCGTTGCCGAGGCCCTGGGTTACAGATAGGCTGGATACCACTCCAGCGAGCGACCGAAGTAACGTGAGGGCTATAGGGCGAAAAATGGTCGGGTTGTGCAAATTGAGCCGTCTGGCCCTGCTGTCAGGCGGTGTGTTGATCGGCCTTTCGCCGGAATTGCCTGCTGCGACTTCCTCGACGCTGGATATCATCTCGACGGACCGCCCTGGGGACGGCGCAGACACAGTCGACGTCGGCCGCGTCACACCGATCGCCAAGCCGAACCGCGAAACCGCCAGACCGCTGCCATCAGGCAATCCCCTATGGTCGATTCCGCTATCCGTGCTGTCGGCTACCCAGGAGCGCCCGATTTTCTCGGCCTCGCGGCGACCGCCCCAGCGGGCCGTGGCTGCTCCGGTTGATGAGGTGGTCGCCGTACCGGCCAGGACGGCCGAACCCGACCGGCTGGCGCTGATGCTGATTGGCGCGGTGGTCGGCGAGGGCGACGCGATCGCGATTTTCCTCGACCAGACCAACCAGAAGGTCATCCGCCTGCGACAGGGCGATACCCATGCCGGCTGGCACCTGGGTTCGGTGCAGGGCCGCGAGGTCACGTTCAAGAAGGCCGATCGGAGCGAGGTTCTGCCGCTGCGCGCTCCGGAACGCGTCGCCGGGGCTCCGGCGGCCGGCGGTGAAGCTCCGATGCCGGTGTCGCAACCAAACGCCGGTGCCCCGGACGGATCCTACGCGCCGTTCGTGCCGCGCTCGACACCAAAGAACGGTGAGTCGGACGGACTCTAGACCGGGGGCCGGAGCGGATCGGAAGCCCCGGCTTTTTGATGCGCTGAATTGCCAGCCCAGGCGATCCGTCAAACCACTTTGCGTTGCCTGAGATCGGCGATCTCTTCCCTGCCGAAGCCGAACTCGGCAAGCACTTCCTCGGTCTGTTCGCCGAATTCGGGCGGGCGCGCCACCATCTTGCTCGGGGTGCGCGACATCGTGATCGGCTGCCCGATCAGTCGGATGTGACGGTCCTGGTCATTGGGCACGTCCTGGGCGATGCCGAGATGCTTGACCTGGGCGTCGTCGAACATCTGGTCAATCGAATAGATCGGGCCGCAGGGCACGCCGGCGGCGTTGAGTTCGTTGACCCAGGTTTCGGTGGATTTCTTCTCGGTGAGCTTCCCAATGACGGCGTTGAGGGCGTCACGGTTCTTCGAGCGGGCAGGTGCGGTGGCGTAGTCGGGATTGGTCAGGAGTTCCGGGGCGCCGATCGCCTCGGCGCAACGCTCCCAGATCCGTCCGCCGGTGGTGGCGATATTGATATAGCCGTCGGTGGTCTTGAAGACGCCTGTCGGGATGCTGGTCGGATGGTTGTTGCCGGCCTGCTGGGCGACGTCCTTTTCCATCAGCCAGCGGGCCGCCTGGAAATCCAGCATGAATATCTGGGCTTGCAGCAGCGAAGTCTGCACCCACTGGCCCTCGCCGGAGACTTCGCGCTCCAAAAGTGCCGTGAGGATGCCGGTGGCGCAGAACAGCCCCGCGGTGAGGTCGGCGACGGGAATGCCGACCCGCATCGGACCCTCGCCGGGCGCCCCGGTGACCGACATGAGCCCGCCCATGCCCTGGGCGATCTGATCGAAGCCCGGTCGTTTGTGATAGGGCCCGTCCTGCCCGAACCCGGAGATGCTGCCATAGACCAGGCGCGGGTTGATCTTGCGCAGGCTCTCGTAATCGATGCCGAGCTTGGTCTTGACGTCGGGGCGGAAGTTCTCGACCACGACATCGGCCTTCCCGGCGAGGCGCTTGAACACCTCGAGCCCCTTCGGATCCTTCAGGTTGAGCGTCATCGCTCGTTTGTTGCGGTGCAAATTCTGGAAGTCCGAACCTTGGCGCGGACCGCCCGGCTGCTCCCCGGCTGCGTCCTCCAGCAGTGCGTCGATCTTGATGACGTTGGCGCCCCAGTCGGCCAATTGCCGCACGCAGGTCGGCCCCGAACGGACACGGGTCAGGTCGAGGACGGTGAAACGGGAAAGGGCCTGCGAGGCGCGCGGGGAGGGCATCAAGGAATCTCCAGCCAACAATTGGTCGAGGGCAAGTTATCGGCGAAATGCATTGGCTTGTCATGTCATCATCGCGGATGGTGTCCGCGCCGGGATGCATGGCATATGCTGGTTAGCGCGACAGTAACCGTAAATCGGCCCGGGCTCTCGCAGCGAGGGGATCGTCCGGGTGCCTTGCGATGAAGAACTCCAGCGACTGAACCGTGTTCAGTCGTCGTGCCATTTGATATTCTTCCTCCACCGCCAGCTTGGGATCGCGTGCGGGCGGCGTGGTCCGATCGGTAGCGGCGTCAGGCTTTGTATCCGAAGCGATGGCTTTGGTCATGGGCAAATGACCTTTCTGATGCAAATGGCCTGTATCCGGCAGGAAGATTGCCGTCAGTAAACAGATCGTAAACGCAACAGAGGCGGCAAACGTGCCTGGCGTTTTGCGTAAGCACGGTTCGCATTGTCGGACCGACGGTCCTATCGGTAGTTCTGATCAGGGCATTGTAACCTAATCGAAACCTGAAGCACCCAAAGATCGTGCACGCATGTTGAATCGCCTGGGAATGATGTGGCCTCACGAGCCAGGCAAAGCACGATCTTCTGGAGATACATTTGGCGACCGCCGTAGGGGTTACCCGAACCAATGACCCGGAAATTGACGGTCTGCTGGGCGGCACAAAATGGTCCGGCACGATCTCCTACAGCTTTCCCGATTCGCCGAGCGACTATTCCGCCAGCTACTATGGCAACAGCGAGCCGAACATCTCAGGCTTTTCGTCGGCGCCCGCTGCCATGCAGCAGGCAATCAACTACGCCTTTTCGCTGATCGCAGGCTATACCAACGCCAGCTTTCAATACTTAGGAACGAACGGGTCCGATATCGCGATCGCGCAATCGCCTGCCGCTAATCCGACCTCCTACGCCTATTACCCCGCCAACGTGCCGGCCGGCGGCGATATCTGGTTCGGAAACGCATACAATTACTCCCTGGCTGCGCTGGGCAATTACTATTTCGCGACGGCGCTGCATGAGCTCGGCCACTCCCTGGGCCTCAAGCACAGCCAGGAAACCGGTGGCGTCGCCAATGTCGCGGTGCCGTACGCGCACGACAATTCCGAATATACCGTCATGAGCTACCGCAGCTACGCCGGGGCTCCGCTGACGGGATACACCGCCGAATCCTACGGCTACGCGCAGACCTATATGGCCAACGATATTCTGGCCCTGCAAACGCTCTACGGCGCCAACTATTCGACCCACAGTGAAAACACCGTCTATTCCTGGAGCCCGACGACGGGGCAAACATTCATCAACGGCGTTGCGCAGTTGGCGCCGGGGAACGGTGCCGGCGGAGCGGCGAACCGCGTATTCGAGACGATCTGGGACGGCAATGGTGTCGATACCTATGATCTGTCGAATTACGCAACGGCCGTAACGATCGATCTCAATCCCGGCGCGTCCTGGCTTACGTCGAGCACGCAGCTTGCCTATCTCGGAAACGGGCACTATGCGGCTGGGAATGTCTACAACGCCTATTTGTTCAACGGCGATGCGCGATCCTATATCGACAATGCGGTAGGTGGCTCGGGCAATGACACCATCATCGGCAACGCGATCGCTAATGTCCTTAATGGTGGCGGTGGCAATGATGCGCTGATCGGCGGAGCCGGTAACGACACGATCGTCGGCGGTTCAGGCTCGGACGTTGCCGTATTTTCCGGCCTGCGCAACAGTTACCTAGTCAGCTATAATTCGACGACGCAGACGTACACGGTAGCGGATCAACGAAGCGGATCTCCCGATGGCGTCGATACCGTTACCGGTGTGGAAAGTTTTCAGTTCTCGAACGGAACGTTCGCGGGGGCAATCCTCATAGCCCCCGACCTCATGGCTGCCTTTGATTCCGTGAGCAGCACAACAATCACTACGGGCGGCAGCACGTTGATCGACTTTTGGCTCGTAAACTTTGGTTCAGCGTCGTCGGCATCGACCACAGGCATATATTTGTCGACGGACGCGACGATCACCACCGCGGACACTTTGCTGACAACGGTCAGGTCAGCTGCGTTGGCCGCTAACGGATTGTCGGGCTATTACGATCATCAGACGATCACGCTGACGTTGCCTGGCAATTTGGCGCCCGGCACCTACTATATCGGCGGCATTGCCGACTATAACAATGCGATCGCCGAAGGTAACGAGACCAACAATAACCGCGAGGCGACGCGGATCACCGTAACCGGGCCGGCGCAGCCCGACCTTGTGGCGGCGCTTGATTCCGTGAGCAGCACGACAATCGCTGCGGGCGGCAGCACGTCGCTCGACTATTGGCTTGTCAATTTCGGCAAGGCGTCGGCGTCGGGGTCGACCACTGGCATTTATGTGTCGACTGATGCCACGATCACTAGCGCGGACATTCTACTGACAACCATCGGGTCGACGGGGCTGGCGGCCAACGGCGCTTCCGGCTATTACGACCATCAGACGCTCACGCTGACAATGCCCAGCGGCCTAGCGCCCGGCACCTACTATATCGGCGCCATCGCCGACTATACTAGCGCGGTTACCGAGGGCAACGAGGCCAACAATAACTACGAGGCGACACGGATCGTCGTGACAGGGCCGGCGCAGCCCGACCTTGTGGCTGCGCTTGATTCTGTAAGCAGCACGACCGTCGCTGCGGGCGGCAGCACCTCACTCGACTATTGGCTTGTCAATTTCGGCAAGGCGTCGGTGTCGGGGTCGACGACGGGCATCTACATTTCGACCGACGCCACGGTCACTACGGCGGATACTCTACTCACGACGGTTGGATCAACGGGGTTGGCGGTCAACGGCGCTTCCGGCTATTACGACCATCAGACGCTCACGCTGACAATGCCCGGTGGCCTGGCACCCGGTACCTACTATATCGGCGCCATCGCCGACTATACCAACGCCGTTGCCGAGGGCAACGAGGCCAACAATAACCACGAGGCGACACGGATTATCGTGACGGGGCCGGCGCAGCCCGACCTTGTGGCTGCGCTTGATTCCGTGAGCAGCACGACAATCGCCGTGGGCGGCAGCACATCGCTTGATTATTGGCTTGTCAATTTCGGCAAGGCGTCCGTGTCGGGGTCGACGACGGGCATCTATATTTCGACCGACGCCACGATCACCACGGCGGACACTCTACTCACGACGGTTGGATCGACGGGCTTGGCGGTCAACGGCGCTGCCGGCTATTACGACCATCAGACGCTCACGGTGACGGTGCCTAGCGGCCTGGCACCCGGTACCTACTATATCGGCGCCATCGCCGACTACACCAATGCCGTTGCCGAGGGCAATAAAGCCAACAACAACCACGAGGCGACGCGGATCACCGTAACGACATCGGGGAACGCGGCCACGGCCGTCAGCAATCATAGCGCTAGCAGCGATACCTTCGTGTTCGTTACCGACCTTGGCCAGACGACGAACAATTCATCGGACCAAAATCACATCCAGGCCGATCATACGGCCATCTTCGCGCCCCCTAGCTCAACGCAGGGGGTGGGAGCCGACGCACATGGCTTCGTACCGCAAGACACGGCAATTGCAGTGTTGCTGCAGCACTATTTGAGTGATTTTCATTTCGTTTGAATCTGCGAGCCTTGTGGAATTCTCGACCGTCCACATTGACCTTTCGGAGCGCCGCTTGCCTCGGCCTCCCGCCAAAAGCCTTGCGGTCCATTTCACCTCGCTCGTTGCTGCAGAATTCTCCGGTTTGTGAGCGTGCGGTCCGGCGCATTGCAAACCCTTTTCGGGTCAAGTTTTTCTCTCTGCCTCGCAACGCTTGCAACGACACATCCCCGTGGTTGCGACAGCGCGGATCATGCCTGGACCCTTATGCCGTTAATCGCGCTATTTCAATGATTTACGGCAGCCGCATTGCGCCGCTTTGGCGGCTGCTATAGATATGGCCACTGGCGCGGGACGATCGTCATTCCGCACTTGCCGTACGCCGTTTCTGCGGCCTGACTGATAAGCAGATCATCTTGAACCGCGTCTACCGCACGTATCTGGATCATGTTTGCTTGCCGCGCGGGCGCGCAATCCATCATTCGCCGCAGCGACATTCGCCGGGCGTGCGGTTGCGGCTTCTTTGTTTGAGCGATACCGGCTGCTGCCATTCAGGCCAAAGTCTGGACCTTCATGGCTAACATCGCATCGAGAAAAACTGCGATCGATTTGCTGGGTAATTCCGCTTGGAACTCGGTCGCCTTTGTCGTGGCCGTCGCGTTGAACCTGGCCATCCTGCCGTTCGTGGTCTTCCGCCTCGGCCTGGCTACATTTGGCGTTGCCGGTCTAGTGACCGCTTGTGTCGCACCTGCGTTGGCGTTCAGCAACGCGCTTTCCTTGTCTACGACGCGGGAACTCGCGCAGCGCCTGGCGCCGTCCGCCCGCGACGAGGCCGGACGTTTTTTCGCTACGGCGATGCTGCTGGCAATCGGCGTAGGCGGGTTAATTGTATTGTTTTTGGTTCTTGCCGGAGCGCCGCTGGCGCGCCTAGGATTTCATTTGAACGGACATTCCGCGGATGATTTGGAACTGGCGTTCGTGCTCGCCGGTGGCGGATGGCTGTGCCAGTGCCTAGGTGCTGTTTTTCTGGCCTTGTTTACGGCGCGCCAGGACTATCGGCGGGTTGCTTCGATCAGCATCGCCAATACCGTGGTTGCGACGGCGTCCATGTTGGTGCTCATTCCGCTTTGGCCGCGCGCATCAACATTTCTCGGCTGCCAGGCGCTGGGTTTCGCAACGAGCCTGATTCTGGGTTTCGGCTGGTCCCGCCGCGTTATCGGGGAATGGCTGGCGCGCCCCACGATTCATCGCGATGTATTCGGTCAATTGTTCAAGCTGGGGGGCTGGCAATTGGCCGCACAGGGTGGCGCGCTCATTGCCGGGCAAGCAGATCGTTACTTGCTCGGGGCTTTGCTGCAGCCGCAATTCGTCGGGTTTTATGCGATTGCACAACGGCTGGAGGAGGCGGCCTATATCGGCGTTTTGAAGGTCGGCGAAATCCTGTTCCCATTCTTCAGCTCGCAGCAAAAAGAGACGGATGATCGGCAGGCCGATCTGCTGTTTCGGTCTTCCTGGATCCTGAACGTGCTCGCCGCGAGCGCGCTCGGTGGGCTTATTCCCGTCGCCGGCCCGCTGCTTCATCTGTGGACCGGCGCCGAAGTAGCAGCCGAAGCGCAGCGTGTGCTGGTGGTGCTCTCGATTGCCGGCATCTTGGGGTCCAGCGCGAACGTCTTTGCATTCTATCTGCTGGCGCAGGGACGGTCCCATTCCAATGCCTTGATCTCGCTTCTGACGGGCGTTGTCACGCTGGCGACGAGTGCGGTCGCATTGCCGGTTTTCGGATGGCAGGCGGCGGGCTGGAGCGCCTGCGTCGGCATGATTGCTCAAATGGTCATCACTGTTGTTTTGCTGCGGCGGGGCTTCAGCCTGGTCGGAATGTGGTCACGCGTGATCCACCTGGTACTGGTGCCACTCGGAATCGGAATAGCGGCGGCGCTGGCATTGCGCTACTGCGTCCGCTACGTGCAATTCGATCATGCTCCGTCCGTGTGGTATGTGGCGGGGCTCTATCTGCTGGCGGCCGCTGTCATCTTCGTCGTCGCGGTCGCCGTTTCACGAGTTGGTCCCTATGGGAACGCCTGCTGGCGGGATCTTCGCGTCATAGCCAATCGGTTCCTGCCCCTGAAGGCGAGCTAAATGTGTGGAATAGCAGGTATCGTCAATATCCGGGGCGGCGCTGTCGAGCAGTCCGAGATCGAGCGCTTGACGGAGCTGGTGGCGCATCGCGGACCGAGCGGTACAGGAATCTGGTTCAGCGCGGCGCGCGACGTGGCGTTCGGTCACCGCCGACTTGCAATCATCGATCCCGGCGCGGGCGGCTATCAGCCGATGTTGTCTGCCGACGGTCGCTACGCCATCGTCTTCAACGGTGAGATCTACAATTTTCTCGAGCTCCGCCGCGAACTCGAGGCGCAAGGCGAGGTGTTCCGTACCCAATCCGACACGGAAGTCGTCCTGGCTGCGTGGCGGGTCTGGGGCGAGGAGATGTTGCCGCGATTCAACGGCATGTGGGCGCTGGCGATTTACGATACCCAAACCAGGGAATTGTTTCTGGCGCGCGACCGATTCGGCATCAAGCCGATGCTGTACGCGCACTCACCAGAGCGTTTCGTCTTCGCCTCGGAACAGCGCGCACTTGCACGAAGCGGCCTGATTGCTCCGTCGGTTGACCCCGACGTCGCTCGCCGCCTGTTGCTTGATCCTTTTGGGGTTGAGGGAAGCGAACGCACGCTGTGGCTCAATGTCCGACGTTTGCAGGGCGGTCATTCCATGTGGCTGCGCCAGGGACGGCTGGAAATCCGTCGCTGGTGGCGAACGATCGATCATCTGCCGGAACTGCCCAAGACGGAAGCTGAACGCGTGGAACGCTTCTACGAGCTATTCCAGGATTCTGTCGCCTTGCGGATGCGCAGCGATGTGCCGATCGGAACCTGTTTGTCGGGAGGTTTCGATTCGACGGCCGTGATCTGCACGATGGCCGCGCACGAAAAGGCGGGCATGGGCCCGCGCGACAGCGCCGCATGGCGGCACGCCTTCGTCGCGTCTTTTCCGGGCGTATGGTTTGACGAGCGCCCAATGGCGGAGGAGGCGGCGCGATGGGCGAATGTGAGCCCGACTTTTGTGGACATCGGTTCGGACGACGCTCTTACGGACATTGATCGGATCATCGACGACAATGACGACGTCTATATTGGGCTGGAAAGTGCGGTTTGGCAGACCTATCGGGAACTGAGCCGGCAGAATGTGACGGTTTCGCTCGATGGCCATGGCGCCGACGAACTAATGGGAGCCTATCGTCAGGAGGGGCAATCGGCAATGTTCCTGATACGAAATGCGCTTGCGGGAATTTCTTCGAGGTCAGCGACGGCCCGACGCGGCGTCGACATGTTCCGGACATTGATGATCAAGCGTCAGGGTCACTATTTCCTGCATGGTGGACTGCGCAACGTTCCCGCTCCGCTGTCGCTGGTCGGCGATCAGGACAACTTGCCGCGCGAGTGGGGCCCGTTAAATCGGCGCCTCTATGGCATGTTTCACAGCACAATCCTGCCGACGATCCTGCGAAACTTCGATCGTCTGTCGATGGCGCACGGCATCGAGGTGCGGATGCCCTTCATGGATTGGCGCCTGGTCACGTATACGATGGCGCTTCCCGACGCGAGCAAGTCCGCGGATGGCTACAGCAAGATGATTGCACGGCGTGCGATGGCCAATCACATGCCAGAGTCAATCCGTATGGGCCGCCGCAAGATTGGTTTCGGATCGCCGATGCCGCAATGGCTGAACGGACCGCTCTCCGGTTGGACCGCCGCGTTGCTCGATAAGAAGGTTCCGGCTTTTTCCGAACTGGTGAACGAAGTTGCCTTGCGAGAGGTGGTCAACCGGCTAACAGCTTCAAAGTCGTGGGATTGGGTTCCTGCCCAGCGAATCTGGCCCTATCTGAGTTTGAAATGGCAGTTGAGCCGACTTGCTTAAAACCTGATGATGAGCTCTGTGATCGCATTGTGCCTCTTGTTCGGGCGGTCAGGATGGGCAACGCCGTAGGAAGGTTGGAGATTGTCAATGCCACTTCTCGATGAGGGGTACAAGCAGCTGTATTCTGACTACTATCAGCCGAACAGCGCGCTTGAGCACAAGCGCAATCTGTCGGCGGACTCGACGGTTGAACACATCAAGGCGGTAGCACAGGGCCGGAAGTGGAAGAACCTGCTGGACGTCGGCGCAGGAAACGGCTCGGTCCTCGCTAAAATTGGTAGCCTTGGCCTGGCGGATGAACTGTACGCTGTCGAGATATCGGAAAGCGGCGTCGGCACCATTCGTGAACAAGGTTTGCCCGCGCTCAAGGAAGCGCGCGTGTTCGATGGCTATACCATCCCGTATCCTGACAAGTTTTTCGACTTGGCCATTTCGATCCACGTGCTGGAGCACGTCGAGCACGAGCGCATTTTTCTTCGCGAACTCGCCAGAGTGGCCAAGGAAATCGTGATCGAAGTCCCGCTTGAAGGTGGGCTGACGCTGACGAAAAGCATCAAACAAACGGCCAGATTCGGTCACATCAATCACTATACGGTGCCGGGATTTCTCTATTTGCTGCGCACCGCGGGAATTGAACCTGTCGAGCACATGGTTACGACGTCGTCGGCAGATTATGAAAGACATCTGTACGGAGGCCTAAAAGGCACGATCAAGAGCGCCGTGCGGCGAGGCGCGTTGAAGATCGCTCCCAATATTGCGCCTTGGGTTTTGTCCTACTTGCTGACGGTTCGTTGCATACCATCGGATCCAACGAAATGAATCGGGTAACGCGTTGATCCGGAAGTTGGTCAGAAAGCTGACGTCGATCGGATGGCGAGGTCACCTGCACCTTGATATCCGGCGGCAAATGATCGGCTTCCATCTTGAACAGGCAGGTGCGGGATCGACGCTTGTCTGCGGCGACAGCCGCGTTGAGGCGGCATTCCTGCCATCAAGCATTGCGGGGATTCCGGTCGTTAACGCCGGAATTGGTGGGGCGACCATCTCCCTCATCGGGGAGGAAGTGGCCAAAATAGTTGCAATTCATAGGGTCGGCCTCCTCGTCCTGTCTGCCGGCGTAAACGACGCCAAGGTAGAGAACCGCACGACAAACAGTGTCTCTGATTTTCGAAGTAACCTCGAAGCGGCTATCAAGAAACTTGCGCCGAATGCCGAACGGATCCTGCTGACATCGATCCCGCCGGTCGAAAACGGGAAACCGCTCGGGCCCGGATTTTACGATGGGGCTCTCATTTGCAGGTTCAACGAAGAGATCGCCGCTTGTGCCGGGAGGAATGGCATGGATTTCCTTGATTTGGCGGGACCTATGATGAATGAAAGTCGCGAACTTTCAGCGGGCCTTTCCTTTGATGGGGTGCATCTTAATCGGCTTGGCTACGAAGCTTGGCGGCCCCTACTCGTTTCAGCTATCGAGCGGTCACTTGACATGGCTGCCGGCAGATAATTGTTGGCGGAACCTGGCTTCGCGCGTACCGGAGGGGCCATTCCTTCATTGTAAGGTGAACGATGCGTTTGTTTCAAAACAGCGGGCTCTATCCGTCTTATTTGACGCGGCTGAACCAGCTTGCAGCGAACGCGTCAGGTTTCGAAGCTCGCCGCCGCGTCTTTCTGCACGACCGCTTCGGCGCGCTGCATTTCCTGAAGCCGGTGATCGAGGAAGCCGAAGAGGCGTTCTTCACCAATGCTGACGACGAAATCCTGCAGCGCCATTGGGCACGCGAGCAGGGAATGTCTGGCGCGCCGACGCTCGAGGCCATCCTGCTCGCCCAGATCGAACATCACAGGACCGAGGTTTTTTACAATCTCGATCCGGTGCGCTATCCGAGCGCATTCGTCGCCAAGCTTCCGGGTTGCGTCCGGAAAACTTTTTGCTGGCGTGCCGCGCCATCGGGAACTGCGGATCTGACCGCCTATGGCGCGGTGCTCGGAAACTTTCCCTCGATCCTCGAGTCCTGGCGTCGCAGGGGTTGTCGGGCGGAGCAGTTTTTTCCGGCGCTTGATCCAGTCATGAATGAGTATGGCCAAGGTGACCGGCCAATCGACGTGCTCTTTGTGGGGGGCTATTCACGACATCATACCGCGCGCGCCAAGACGCTCGAACAGGTCGCCAGCTTGGCCGGTACACGCCACGTCGTGTATTGCCTCGACGCTTCACGGCTGACCAGGCTCGCGGAAAGCGCAATCGGAAAGTGGCTGCCCTTGCGGAAGCACCGGCGGCCGGGCGCCATTGCCAAGATAGCAAAGCCCCCGGTGTTCGGGAGGCAGCTTTACGAACTCATCGGTTCGTCAAAGGTCGTTCTGAATGGTGCCATCGATATGGCCGGTACCGATCGGGGAAACATGCGCTGTTTTGAAGCCATGGGATGCGGCGCGTTGCTGGTGTCCGACGCCGGCGGTTATCCGGATGGGATGCAATCGGGCGCCACCATGGAAACCTACGACTCTCCGGACCAGGCCACCGAAATCATTTCGAAATGCCTGAATGACTGGCCGGAATCGGCCAAAATGGCCGCGCGGGGGAAAAATCGTGTCTCGGATGCCTATGGCAAGGGTCCTCAATGGACGCAGTTTGTCGATCTCGTCGCGCGGATTTAGCCGTGCTAGAGCGTTCGGATGACGGACTTTCAGATCGGATAATCGGGCGTCGATGATGCGTACGGATAATTTGCTTCACGGGGTGAAATTGTTGCTCGACGGGGCAGCCGCGCCGGTATTCAGGATGCGGCCGCGGCCTTTCGGCCCGGGTTACCAGACGGTGAAGCGGAGGATCATCACGGCGGCAATCGATGACGGTCTGCTTCGCAACGGAAAAGAGCTGCCGCGCGGCTACGGCGTCGCCATGGACGAGCGGGTGGTGGAGTATCCCTGGCTGTTCACGCGGCTGGCCAACGTCGGCAAGATGCTCGATGCCGGATCGACCTTCAACCACGACTTCCTCCTGCAGCGCCCTCCGTTGCGAGGCGCTGATCTCACGATCATGACGCTGGCGCCGGAGAAGCGCTGTTACTGGCATGACGGCTATTCATATGTGTTCGGCGATCTCAGAAACACGATGTTTGCCGATCATGCATTCGACACGATCGCCAGCATTTCGACCATCGAGCACATCGGCCTCGACAACACGATGCTCTACACCGGAAATCCGCAAGACGCGGAGTCCGATGAGGATGGCTTCGTTCCGGCGGTGCGGGAGTTCAAGCGAATTCTCAAGCCCGGCGGCAGTTGCTTCATCTCGGTGCCTTTCGGTAAGCGGGACAACCTCGGCTGGTATCAAGTTTTCGATTCTGCGAAGATCGAAAAGATCGTGGAGGCTTTCGGCCCCGCGTCGCACCAGATCGATTATTTCGGCTACTCGCGGGACGGCTGGTCCCGGCAATCGGCCGACGCGCTGGCCGGCGCCACCGTCTATGACGTTCATACCGGCAAGGGATGGGGCGATGATCTGGCGGCATCGTCGCGCGCCGTGGCGTGCCTGCGGTTAACTGCATGAATGTCGATTATCTGATCCAGCGGTTGATCGGGCGCGCGACCTGCCGGTTGCAGCCCGATGCCGTGCTTGGCTCCAGCGCAAGGATCAGAAATATCAGAGGCGACACGGACAAGATCGTTGTCGGGCCTCACAGCCGCATCCTGGGTGAACTCCTGACGTTCGCGCATGGCGGAGAGATCCAGATCGGCGAGTGGTGCTATGTCGGAGAGGGAAGCCGGGTTTGGTCGGCCGCCTCCATCGTCATCGGAAACCGCGTTTTGATCTCGCATGCGGCAAACATTTTTGACAACCTTACCCACCCGCTTCGAGCGGCGGCAAGGCACGAGCAGATCAAGCAGATCTTCACGCGCGGTCACCCGCGCGAGATTTCGCTTGATGAAAGCCCGGTCAGGATTTGCGATGATGCCTGGATTGGTGCAGGCGCCATGATTTTGCGCGGGGTGACGGTGGGTGAGGGTGGAGTGGTGGCCGCCGGTGCCGTGGTCACTAAGGACGTTCCGGCTTTTTCCATCGTGGCGGGAAATCCGGCAGTGCTCGTCAGGGAGATTCCACCCGATGCCAGGTGAGCAAAAATTCAGGACGTGGGAAGATGCCGTGGTCTGGCTTCGCAACCAGCCGGACCAGCGTCAGCTCGTGCTCGATGCCTTCTATGACGATCCCCTGATCGCGGCGGCCGAGCGCTATTTCGCCGGCGCCGAATGGCAGGCGATTTCGAAGCTGCTGCAGGGCCGGACCGGCAGGGCGCTTGACGTCGGCGCCGGACGCGGAATTGCGAGCTATGCGCTGGCCCGCAACGGGTTTGGGGTTACGGCGCTCGAACCTGACGCCAGTGCCGTGGTCGGAGCGGCAGCGATCCGCAGCCTGGCTGCCGAGGCCCGTCTGCCGATCGAGGTGGTCGAGGAGTTTTCCGAACGATTGCCGTTCAGTGACGGCACATTCGACGTCGTGTTTGCACGGGCGGTGCTGCATCATACGCGCGATCTCGAAAGCGCCTGCCGCGAAATGTTTCGTGTGATTCGCCCGGGCGGAATTCTGATCGCCGCACGCGAGCACGTGATCAGCAAGGAAGCCGATCTCGGACAATTCCTCCAACAGCATCCGCTGCATCACCTCTATGGCGGAGAGCATGCTTTTCTTCTCGATCGATACACCGGTGCGCTGAAAGGGGCGGGATTTGCCACGGTCGAGGTTCTCGCCCCGCTGAAGAGCCCGATCAACCTGTTTCCCTATACAATCGAGACATTGCGAGCGGCGGTGGTGGAACGATTGACGCGGAAGATTCCGGTTGGGCCGGTTTGGCGAGCAGCGCTCGCCTCCAGGAGCGTCTTCACGTCGCTGCTTTCGATGGCCGAGCGCTTTGACCACCGACCGGGCCGGCTCTATTCGTTCGTCTGTCACAAGGCCCGGCCATGAACATCTGGATCACCGGCGCCAATGGTTTTATCGGCCGGCACCTCGTTCGGGTGCTGGCTGATCTCGGTCATCGCGTTCATGGCATCGGTCACGGCGCGATCGGAGAGGTCGAGCGGCAGCGCATTGGCCTGGAGCATTGGCTGAACGGCGAGATCGACGCGGCCAATCTCAACGACCTTGCGAGCCGGTCTGGACTGCCGGCGACAATTTTCCACCTGGCTGGCGGGTCTTCGGTCGGATTGTCGATCGCGCAGCCATTTGAGGATTTTTCACGTACCGTTTCGAGTACGGCCCGGCTGCTGGAGTGGCTCCGCGGCTCAGCCGCAGATTGCCATTTGATCGTTGCGTCGAGCGCAGCGGTTTATGGTGCAGGTCATCAGGGAGCGATTGCGGTGGACGCTGCGCTGCTTCCAATGTCGCCCTATGGGCAGCACAAGCTGATGATGGAGCAACTGTGCCGAAGCTATGCCGTCACGTTCGGCGTACGCAGCACGGTAGCACGATTCTTCTCGGTTTACGGCCCGAGCTTGCGCAAGCAGTTGCTCTGGGACATCTGCTCGCGCCTGCAGGCGGGTGAGCGGAACCTGGTCTTGGGCGGGACGGGCGCTGAGGTGCGTGACTGGACCGATGTGCGAGACTGCGTCCGGCTGTTTGCAGAGATTGCCGGCCGACCGCAGCCGGAGACCTTCGACGTGATCAATGCCGGGTCCGGGATTGGAACGACGGTGGCAGACGTTGCCGCGATGCTGGCAGGGAACTGGGGCGGAGGCATATCGGTGGAGTATTCTGGAGTCGTTCGCGCAGGCGATCCGCCAAGCCTGCTGGCAGACGACGCGACCCTGCGTGCTCTGCCGTTCGATTGGAAGATTCCAGTTGGCCAGGGTTTTGCCGACTATGTTTCGTGGTTCAAGGATCAGGCCCGGTGAGCCAGCGTGCGCCGCTACGCGTTGCGTTCACGCATATTCCCCGCCGGCTCTGGGCCGGCGGCTACAATTACCAGAGCAATCTGTTTGCGGCGCTAAGCCGGTTTCGTCCAGGCGAGTTTACTCCGGTCTTGTTTGCCGGGAACCGCGACGACGATGGTGATCTTCCCGCGCTCGCCGGGATACCGGGCGTCGAAGTGGTGCAATCGGCAGCGTTCGAGGGTAAGGCTGGTTTGGCTGCCGCGCTGGTGCTGGGGTTGGATCGGCAAGCGGTAGCCGAGTTCCGAATGCAGGGGATCGAAGCGGTTTTTGAATCGGCGCGGTTTTTTGGGTGGCGTCTGCCATATCCGACAGTCGCATGGTTTCCGGATCTGCAACATCGCAGTTTGCCGCAACTTTTCCCCACGGCCGCACGATGGCGACGCGAAATCGGCTTTCGCGTTCAGATCGCTTCAGGACGAACCATCATGCTGAGCAGCGAGAGCGCGCTCCGCGATTTCAGGAAGTATTACCCCCAGGCGGCAAACAAGACCTGCACCGTTCGCTTTGCGACGCAGCCGTCGCCGGCACTGCTGACCGCGAACCCAGCCGAGGTCATTGCGCAATACCGATTGTCGGAGAAATATTTCTACCTGCCAAACCAGTTTTACAGGCACAAGAACCATCAGGTGGTGGTCGATGCGCTGGCGGTCCTGAAGCAACGTGGGGCCGATGTCGTCGTATGCGCATCGGGCAGCACTGAGGATCGGCGCGAGCCCGGATATTTCGAGCATGTCATGGCGCAGATTCGAGGTCGGGGCCTCGAGAAGCACTTCCTGCATCTTGGAATGATTCCGCTGTCGCATGTCTACGCGCTGTTGCGGGCTTCCACGGCGTTGATCAACCCGTCTCGATTCGAGGGATGGAGTTCGACGGTGGAAGAGGCGAAGTCGTTTGGCGTTCCAATGATTTTGTCGGATCTGGACGTGCACCGCGAGCAGACTTCCGACGCGGCGCGCTATTTTGCAACTGACGATCCCGTCACCCTGGCGGATCATCTGATGCGAGTTTCGCAGGATTCGGAGGTTCCAGCCATTCGAAATCTTGTTCCGCAGCAAGACGACCGCGTGGCTGCCTTTGCTGCGGACTTTGCGGACACCGTCCAGCAGACGGTGCAATTGTTTGCACGGTAACGTACCCAAGGCGTGACCAACCGCAAAGTTCCTGGCTAGGTGCTGGCCAAAAAAGTGCGCGGCATCACATACCAGAGCAGAAATAAAATCACTGCGCCATGGGTGAGCAATACCGTCGTGAACGGGACATTAACCAGGAGCTGGACGAGGACCGCGCTAGAAGCCAGCACAAGCCGGGGCGGTAAACTGGCAGATGCTCGGTTCCCCAAAGCCACGATCAGCCCGCCGACCAGGACCGCGACCGGCGCAAACATCGTGCCTACCGATGCGATGCCTTCAGTGGCGAACAGCGACGCGTTGAAGTTTCCTCCGATCCCGAATGCCTTGTAGATCACGACAGCGATCTGGTCTTCGTAGGGGCACGCCACGAATGGCTTCAACAGCCGGATCTGGCAAAAATACGTCAGGTCGTTCCTGAAGAAAAAGTCGTTGTAGTAGTCCATCGCCAACGAAGGGATGGCGATCATTCGAAAGTTGACCAGGCCGAAATAGGGTATGGTCGCCCCGTACGGAACCCCAAGTTCGAACAGCAAAAACAGCAGCAGACCAAGAGCCAGCGGCGCCAGCAACGAGATGACGACGCTTGCCCTGAGATCGAAAATTCTCGAAAGCAGCGTCATGACAATGAGCCAGGCCGAGGAGAGGAGTGCTATCTTGCTCAGCGTGATCGGGTAAAAAAGCAGCAGCAGGAACAACGCCGCCGCCGCGCGCCAGGAATTCTTGCGTTCGACGAAACAGGCGAACGCGAACGGCAGCAACGCGCCGGTCGTTACTCCCGTCAGATAGTTGAGCGCGGTCGGGGAATACAGCGCCTCACGGTAATCATAGATTTGCCCGATTGAAACCAGTCTGAAATTGTACGTCGCACCGATTGCCGCGGTCACCGTGCCGATCAGAAGCATGCCATCGAGAAGGCGGTCGAAGGCTTTTGGCGACAGCGTCCAGATCCTAGGTAATGGAGAACGGATGAACAGCGCCGGAATCAGAAAGGCGACCGCCGACATCGCGGCGGAAAGTCCGCTCAGCTTGTGATTGTAGATGGATTCGGAAAAAACGTTCAGCCAGAGATATCCGAGCACCATCGTAAACAGGTAAAACCCGACAAAATATCCGAAGCTGAACTCGGCGATCACAAACAGAAGCGCGACAGGGAAGAACGCGGCGATGACGGCCACGGCCGTTGCGAGGCGGCTCGAAAAAAAGAAAATTCGAAATTCTGGATAGATGTGGGCGACGCAAGCGAGCGAAACGCAGCTAAGCACGATATAAAGGCAAATCAGGCCCAACAGCCAAACGCGTTCAATGGACAGATAGCGGCCATCGGCCGCCCCGTGATAGTTTTTGTCAAATCCGATTGCCATCGATCAGTCGAATATCCTAATAGGGGAAACTGCACAACGACTGAGGCCGGATCCGATCCCGCCAACACAGACCGGGGGCTCCTGTCGAAATGGTGGTGCTGGACGTTTCTCCCGCTCGCAGGTTGAGACAGCAGGGTTTGCAAAAGAAAGTCACGGTGGTATTAGGTTGCCTGTCGGCTGCGGTTTACTTTGCCGCAGCCTATTGGCTTCAGGTTGCGTTTGATCCGCCCAAATCCGGGGAGAGACTTCTCCTGGAGCGGCCGTTTCACGCATTTCTGAATTCGGAATTTGCTGTGTACGCCATCGATACGATGTTCAGCCGCGCTGCGGATTCAGCCGACAACAATAATCGGTCGGACGTCGATCTGTATGAAGACGGCAAGCTGCTTGGGCCGGCTCATAGCGTGCACGGTGAGATTGGCAAGCTTGGACAGGGCCGGTTCTCGCATTGGCGGCTTAACTATTCGATATTCCTGTTCTCTTCGAGCGACAATACGGATCCCAGAACCAATGGTCGAAGCTATTGGGCCGTAAAGCGGCCAGCCAATTGACCGTGCGTTCGCATCGTCGCGGATTATCCTGGCGGTTTTTTCCCAAGGGCCGGTACAATCGATCCTGGGCCATGGGATGGAACGCGCCCGCACGCGCTCTGCCTGGGGTAAACGCCTTGATTTGCAGTAGCTTTCTTTAATATAGGACCTATAACCGCGTGCTCGTGCCTTGCCGTTGGCCTTCCCAAAGGCTTGTCCCAATCGACGGCGATCAACTGTAACAGGGCTCCTATGATCAGATTTGGCCTGCTCGGATGTGGCCGCATTGCCAAGCGTCACTCCGAACTTTTGGGCGGCAATCATATCGAGGGAGCCAAACTCGTCGCCGTTTGTGACAATGTTCGCACACGCGCGGACGCTATCGCATCGAAATTCGGTGTTCCTGCGGTCTACGACATCGACGATTTCCTCGCGCGCAAGGATATCGACGCGGTGGCGGTTCTGACCCCGAGCGGTATGCATGCTGCGCATGTCATCGCCTGTGCCAAGGCCGGCAAGCACGTCGTGGTCGAGAAGCCGATGGCGCTGCGGCTGCAAGATGCCGACGACATGATCCGTGCCTGCGACGAAGCGGGCGTCAAGCTGTTCATCGTTAAGCAAAATCGATTCAACGTTCCCGTGGTCAAGGCCCGGGAAGCGCTAGAAGCCGGCCGGTTTGGTCGTCTCATTCTGGGCACCGTGCGGGTGCGCTGGTGCCGCGATCAGGCCTATTACGATCAGGATTCCTGGCGTGGAACCTGGGCCTATGATGGTGGCGTGCTCACCAACCAGGCCAGTCATCATGTCGATATGCTGGAGTGGTTCTTCGGCGACGTCGTCAGCGTCCATGCGCGCGCGATCACGGCGCTGGCCAAGATCGAAACCGAGGATACCGCGGTCGCAACGCTCAAGTTCAGCAACGGCGCGCTCGGGATCGTCGAGGCGACGACCGCCGTGCGTCCGACCGACCTCGAAGGTTCGCTTTCGATCCTGGGAGAAAAGGGGACGGTCGAAATCGCCGGCTTCGCCGTCAACCAGATCAGGCACTGGCGGTTTGCCGACGAACTTGCCTCCGACAAGGATGTGGTCGAGAAATTCTCGGTCAATCCGCCCAACGTCTACGGCTTCGGCCATCAGGCCTATTACCAGCACGTGATCGACTGTCTCATCAATCAGCGCGCGGCCCTGGTCGACGGGTTGGAGGGACGCAGGAGCCTGGAATTGATTACCGCGCTCTATGAATCGATCGAGACCGGCGCGGAAGTGCCGCTGCACTTCACGCCCCGTCTGAGTCGGCTCGGTGCTGCATCGTGAACCGGCCGGAAGCGCACCAGGCAAGCATACGCGACGTCGATTTTGGCGAGCGGGTCAAGATCGTCGAGCCTTGCAACATCTACGGCTGTAGGATCGGCGACGACTGCTTTGTTGGACCGTTCACGGAAATACAGAAGGGCGTGGTGGTCGGTGCGCGCTCGCGGGTGCAGTCTCACGCCTTCATCTGCGAACTGGTGACGATCGGCGAGGACTGCTTCATCGGTCATGGCGTGATGTTCGTCAACGACACGTTCGCGACCGGAGGCCCGGCGCGCGGACGCCGCGAGTTGTGGCGCGAAACTGTCATTGGCAACCGGGTTTCGATCGGCTCCAACGCCACGATCATGCCGGTCAACATCGTCGACGACGTCGTCATCGGCGCGGGGTCGGTGGTGACCAAGGACATCACGATATCAGGTACCTACGCCGGTAATCCGGCACGCCGCCTCCTGACGGGAAAATAAGGAAGACGATCGATGCCGGTGCCTTTTGCCGACTTGCAGCTCCAGTATCAGAGCATCAAGAGCGAGATTGACGGCGCGATCGCCGGTGTCATCCGCGACAACGCCTTCATTCGCGGGCCATTCGTCGACGCTTTTGAGCGCGAGTTCGCAGCGGCCGCGGAGATCAAGCATTGCGTGTCTTGCGCCAATGGCACTGACGCGATTTATCTGGCGATGGCCGCGCTGAAGGTCCGGCCAGGCGATGAGGTCATCACCACGGCGCATTCGTGGATCTCTACCTCGGCAATGATCACCCACGCAGGCGCCTCCGTGGTGTTCTGCGATACCGATAGCTCGACGTTCACGATCGACCCCAGGGCGATTGAGGCCGCAATCACGCCGCGCACGGTCGGCATCATTCCAGTCCATCTGTACGGGCAGCCTGCGGACATGGACGCGATCATGGCGATCGCGCGCAAGCACAAGCTCTGGGTCATTGAGGATTGTGCGCAGGCCCATCTCGCCCGTTACAAGGGCCAGCAGGTCGGAACCTTTGGCGCTGCGGCAACCTATTCATTCTACCCGGGCAAGAATCTCGGCGCGATGGGCGATGCCGGTGCGGTCGTGACCAACGACGATGCGCTCGCCGAACATATGACCATGCTGGCGCGCCACGGTGGTCTGGTGAAGCACCAGCACCACATCGAAGGCATCAACAGCCGCCTCGACGGCATGCAGGCGGCGATCCTGTCGGCCAAATTGCCGCATTTGCAGGACTGGACCACAGCGCGTCAGGACGCCGCCAGGGTCTACGATGCCGGCCTCAACCAGATCGAAGACGTTGTCGTGCCGCAGGTCGCGCCGGACCGCAACCACGTCTACCATCTCTATACGATCAAGCATCCGCGCCGCGATGCGCTGGCGGCGCATTTGAACGCCAACGGCGTGCAGACGGCGATCAACTATCCGATCGCCTTGCCGTTCCTGGCCGCCTACCAGCGGCTGGGTCACCGTCCCGAGCAATTTCCAAATGCGCATGGCGCTCAACGCCGCATCCTGTCGCTGCCGATGTTTGCGGAGATCACTGCGGATCAGCAACGCACCGTGATCGACCTGGTCCGCGAATTCGATTGAACGCCTGTGGTTTGGTCGACGGCCAACCGAATTGACAGCCAACGGTAATAGTTGAATAATATCAATCTATTACGGAGAAGGTGGGGCAGTTTTCGCGACGGCTGATTCGGCCTAAAAGTTTGGCCGGGGCTGGATTTTGAGCGCATTCGATCTGGTTTCCGGACGCGGTACTGTTTAGAAGCGGCCTATGCAACGCCCAAGTGTTTTGGCGTGGTGAAGGGATACGGAACCTTGCGAGTATTACTGACCGGCGCCGGTGGATTCATCGGATCGCATCTTGCGGAGGAATTGGTTCGCAGGAATTTCGACGTGCGAGCCTTCGTGCATTACAACAGCATGAGCTCGCAAGGCTGGCTCGATACATCGCCGGCCGATGTCCGCGAACAGTTCGATGTATTTTCCGGCGATATCCGCGATCCCAATGGCGTGCGCACCGCGATGAAAGGATGCGACGCCGTGCTGCATCTCGGCGCCCTGATCGCGATACCCTATTCGTATCACTCGCCCGATACCTACGTCGAAACCAACATCCGCGGAACGCTCAACGTGCTTCAGGCGGCGCGGGATTTCGAGGTTTCTCATGTCCTCCATACCTCGACCAGCGAAGTGTACGGTACCGCCCAGTTCGTGCCCATTACCGAGGAGCACAGGTTACAGGGGCAGTCGCCTTATTCGGCCAGCAAGATCGGCGCCGATCAGCTGGCCCTGTCGTTCGAGCGTTCGTTCGGTACCCCCGTGACGGTGGTAAGGCCCTTCAACACCTATGGACCGCGTCAATCCACGCGGGCGGTCATTCCCACCATTATCACCCAGATCGCCGCGGGCCGGCGCGTCATCAAGCTCGGCAGCATCAGCCCGACGCGGGATTTCAACTTCGTGGCCGATACCGTGGCCGGATTTCTCGCGGCGCTGGACAGCAAGGCCGGCGTCGGCGAAGTCATCAATATCGGAAGCGGCTATGAGATTTCGATCGGTGACACCGCGCATTTGATCGCGGAACTGATGGGTGCCGAAATCGAAATCGAGCAGGACCAGGTCCGCTTGCGGCCGGAGCGCAGTGAAGTCGATCGTCTCCTGGCCGACAACAGCAAGGCAAAGCGGCTGCTCGGATGGGCGCCGCACTTGGCGGGCGTCGAGGGACTCCGTCATGGCCTCGAACAAACGATTTCCTGGTTCACAAAGCGCGAAAACCTGTCGCGCTACCGCGAGAGTGTCTACACGCTATGAACGCCATCAGCAGTTCCTCCGCCGTATCCGAGACTCGCGCCGCGCTCGACGTGCAAGCCGTGCTCGATGCGGTCGACAACGTCCTCGGACCCGCCGCGCGCCCGGTGGCGCTGCATGAGCCGCGGCTGGGCGCCCGGGAAAAGGAGTTGGTGCTGGATTGCATCGACACCAACTGGGTTTCTACCGCCGGCAAATACGTGACCCAATTCGCCCAGATGGTGGCCGAGGCCACGGGAGCCGCGCATGCCATCGCGATCGTCAACGGCACCGCAGCCCTTCATGCCGCGTTGCTGCTGGAAGGTGTCAAGCCGAATGATGAGGTGATCCTGCCCTCGATTACCTTCGTCGCAACCGCCAATGCGGTCAGCCACGCCGGGGCCATCCCGCATCTGGTGGATTCGACCTGGGATACGCTGGGGTTGGATCCCGTGGCGCTCGATGCGTATCTGGCCGAGATTGTCGTCCGCCAGGCCGGTGGTCCGGTGAACAGGAAGACCGGACGACGGATTGCGGCGGTCGTTCCGGTCCATATTTTTGGTCATCCGGTCGACATGGCGCCACTTGCGGCGGTCGCGGAGAAATACGGTCTTGTGCTGGTCGAGGATGCGACGGAATCGCTCGGCTCGAAATGGCAGGGCCGCGCTTGTGGCACATTCGGCCATTCGGCGGTGCTCAGTTTCAACGGTAACAAGATCATCACCACTGGCGGTGGTGGCATGATCCTGACCAACGATGCCGGCTACGCCGCGCGCGCGCGCCATTTTACCACGACAGCCAAGAAGTCCCACGCCTGGTCGTTCGATCATGACGAGGTTGCGTACAATTACCGGTTGCCCAACATCAATGCGGCGCTAGGTTGTGCGCAGATGGAACGGCTGTCGGGGATGGTCGAGGCCAAACGCGAACTGGCGGAGCGCTATCTGGGCGTGTTCGACGGTTTCCCGGGCGCCCGCATTTACCGGGAGCCGAAGGGCGCGCACGCCAACTACTGGCTCAATACGCTGATCCTCGACCGCGACGTGTCGGGCGATCGCGATCGTCTGCTGTCGGCGCTGCAGGCCCACGGCATCCAGGCGAGGCCGCTGTGGACCCCGATGCACCAGCTTCCGATGTATCGCGACTGCCCCCGTTCGCGGCTGACTGTCGCAGAAGACATGTCCGCGCGCTGCATCAACCTGCCGAGCAGCCCGTTCCTGGCCGCGCGCGGCTAACGAGCGCGAACAAGAACTGATGCCACGCATTATCTTTTTTACGATCCATAATACGACGCGGTGGTGGACATATCTGGGTTCGCAAATTGATTTCGCGGACGTCACCGTGCTCAGCGATTTGCGCGGGGAGGGTGACCGGTCTCTGGTCGACGACTTCTACCGCTTGATGGCCAAGGGCGACGCAGCCGAGGTTGCGATCGCGCGCTTTGGTGAAGATGGATGTGCCGACATCATCCTGCGTTGCAGGATGCTGCGAAGCATCGATCGCGCCCTCGCGCTCGCGATGGTCGGTGGCATGACGCAGGCAATTGAGCGGGCTTTCGATGAACTCGATCCGGAACTCGTGCTGACGTTCACCATCGATCGTTACACGAAGGATGTCATGGAGCGCATAGCGCGCGTCCGCGGGATCGATTTTCTCGAGATAACGGCATCAATCATTCCCGATGAAGTCATTTTCATGCGCCGCGGGCGACCCGTTTGGCTTCACGAGCCTTCGCATGAAGCAGTCGAGGCGGCGGTAAGCTTGCTGTGCAAGGCGGATTTTGCGCCGGTCTATGTGCGCGACGCCAAACGGTTTTCAATCGCCCGGTTCTGGCGCGTGTTCGGTTATTTTTGGCTGCGTGGCATTTTCTTCAATATCTGGCGCTTTCTCAAGCGTGATCGTTTCAACCTCCATTACCTCGATGCGCTGAACTGGCTGAAGCACAAACCCGGGATTGGAGATGTCGCAGCGCTCGGCCTGCTCGACCGGAACTGGGAGTCGCGGCTTGCAGAGGTACCGCGAGAGCGGCGCGTCTTCCTCGGGTTGCAGTTGTTTCCGGAAGCCTCGATGGACTATTGGCTGGAATCTTCCGACATGCTTGCCCACGACGACGTGTTGGTGCGGTACTGCGAGGTGCTCGGCGAGGCCGGCTACCGCATCTTTGTAAAGGATCACCCGCTCCAGTTCGGATTCCGTCAACGCGAACTGTTTGAACGGCTATCAAAGCTGCATGCTGTCATACTGGTTCCCTATGATGTTTCCGCCAATCTGATGATTGAAAGATGCGGGATTTCGCTGACATTTACCGGGACGATCGGCTTCCAGGCGGCACTGGCGGGACTTTGCTCGGTCGCCACGGATCCATATTATGCGACAGGTGATCACTTCCTGCATGTTCGCAGCGTCAAAGAGATCGGCGGTCTCGTCGACCGGCTGAAGCGTTGGCGGTCACCGGATGATTTGGCTGCAGCCCGTCGCGAAATGATAGGACATCTGGTATCGGTCAGCGTCGCCGGCGACTATTTCGGCTGGCGCAAATTCGATCTCGAAAATCTTGCGATACGCGAGGGCGCTGATGCGCTAGCGCGTTCGTTCAATCAGTATCTGCCGAGATTTTTAAAATCTCGCAAAACAGCTGCATAGTGCGTTGCACCGTCCGCAATTCGCTTGAAGACACCCTGGTAAGCTTACCGGAAAGGCACGATGCCGGCTCGTCTGCTTGATTTCATGAAGCGGCCTGCGGTCGTTGTCGCGATTTCGGTCCTCATCCTGCGAGGACTGACGTTGGCGAGCCGCTTTCTGTTGTCCCTACTGTTGGCGCAGATGCTCTCGCCGGAGGAAATGGGCAGATATGGCCTGATAACAGCGGTTCTGGCATTCGCGCTTCTTGGTCTGGGGCTTGAGTTCTATTCCTACACGTATCGCGAGATGGTGCCCGCGTCGCCGTCAAGGCGGGCGCAGATCATTGCGGATCAGGCGGCGTTGGGAGCATTGACGTTCCTTGCGGTGGTAATCCTGTCGCTGCTGGCGGTCCTCGCGGACCTGTTTCCAGCCAGGCTCGTGCCCTGGTTTCTGGTAATTCTCGCGACCGAGCATATTTCGCTCGAGGCAACCCGCTTTCTCGTCATTATGTCGCGGCCGGTTCGGGCCTATATGGTGGTTTTTCTTCGCGGGGCTGTGTGGGTTTATGCGATCGCAATTCTCATGCTCACCGTGCCATCCTCTCGCTCGCTGGAGAGCGTTCTGGTTTGGTGGGCACTCGGAGGTGCAAGTTCGATCGCCTTCGCGGCAGTGGCGGTGCGTGACTTGCCGTGGCGCGAACTCAGGAACAGGTGGCCCGATCGGGACTGGATCCAAGCTGGCTTGCGCATTGCCCGTCCGTTCATGCTGACGGCGGCCGGAGCGCTGACGATTACCTACGTCGATCGATTTTTCATCGACAAATTTTCCGGGCGCGAGGCGCTGGGTATCTACACGTTCTATTCGACGATCGCGATCGGTATGTTGTCGCTCGGTGCTTCCGTGTCACATCAGTTTTTGCCGAAGGTAATCGCTGCCTATGCATCCGGCCCGGAAGCCTATCGGGCAAGTCTTCACAAGTTCTTTTGGTCGCTGTGCGCAATAACAGTTGGAATGATAGTCTTGGCCGCCTTGGCAATGTGGCCGATGCTCGTCATGTTCGGCCTGTCGACCTATTTGGCGGGCATCTGGGCCTTCTATTTGATGCTGCCAGGTGTGCTGTTTCGAATTCTCGCGGACGTGCCAGCGTACGCTCTATACGCAGCGCGATCTGACAGCCATCTGCTGTTTTGCAATCTTGGTGCGGCGTTAGTGTCCGCATTGCTCAACATCTTGCTGGTTCCCTCCTTCGGAATTAATGGCGCGGCGTTGACGAATGGTGTCGCCAGCGCCGTGCTGTTTTTCTCGATGGCGTATTTGGCGGTTCTCAAGATGCGTGAACACCGCCGGGTTGTCGGTGCTGCAGCGACCGCCAACACGCCGCCGGATCCGGATATGCTTTATCCATGAGGTGTGCCGGATGACCGGTCAGGCCATCATTGCGCAGCCAATGTGGCCTTGCTACACAGCCGCGAGTTATCATCGCGGTTTTGAAGCACCAAGATGCAGCAATTGTTCAGGCTAGCAAATGTATCGTCACCAGCGATTCTTATCGTCGTAGTATGGCTTGTCATGCTGGTCGCCGTCGGGCTCGGCCCGATTGACTACCCGGGGCAACCATCGTCAACAGTGCTGGTGTTGGTAGCGGCGGGGCTCTCCATTTTCATTCTGGGGCACAGCGCCGGTTCTTGGTGTTTCGGAAACTGGTTCCAACGGCAGGTAAACCTGGCCGCACCTTCGGTCGGGCGTCTGGAAGGCGTTGTTTTGGCCACTTCGCTGGTGGGTATCGGCGGGATCGGGCTGGTTGCGCTCGACCGTCTGGTGCTTAGCGGTGTCAGCAACGGCGGCTATGCGGAACTATTGCGCTGCGCGCCCGGCTTGGTCGACTTTATCGAGATACGTCGAACACCCTTGCTCTATTTGGGGTATCTCACGTTTTCCTTTGGTTTTGCTTCGCTGGCTTTGTTTCTCTTGAAAGGCGAGGACATCAGGGGATGGCCTGCAGTCGCCGCGCAGCTTTCGATCGCCTGTCCGATCGGCTACGCGCTGCTTTATTCCGGCCGAATGCCAATCCTGTTCGCCATCGTTCTGATCGTCTCGGTTGTGCTGATCCGTATCAGCCAGGGGCGCTCATCTTTACCCCATGGACACTACCTTCTTTTCAAGACGGTCATCGTCGTTCTGTTGTTTGCGCTTTATTCCAGCGTGGTGTGGTCGCGAAGAGCGAATTTCTGCGCTCAGATGAGCGGTGTGATCCAGGAACTGGATCGGAGGAAAGCGCAGCGCGACAAAGAACAGGCCGAGCCCAGGAAGGTGCAGGAACTGAAGGGGACGGAAGAGTCCAGGAAGCCAGAAGAATCCAGGAAGCCGGCAGAGCCCAGCAATGAATCGAAGGTGCAGCCGCCGGCTGCCGGGCCGGCAGCCTTGCCTCCCATTGTGGACGACTCCGCCGTCCGGCCGCCTTCCTCCGCCCACATATCTGCGACCGACGTGAGCAAGATGATCGCCGACGCACATGTGCTGATGAACGAAACCGCGGTCGGTCCCCCCGTCTCGGAGATGGGTCAGAAAGAAGCTTTGCTCGCGAAGATGCAGGAATCGTGGAGCGTGCAGCCAAGCGCGTACGTCATTTCGGCGATGAACTCCGGCGCTCTGTCGCCGCGCTATGCCGCACCCATCCTTAATTCGTACTTTTATCTTACCCACGGCGTTCGCGTCATCGACATGACGTGGCAGGCGCGGGAGCGGTTCTCGCCGCATTGGGGAGTTTACGAAATAGGTATCCTCTCGCCGATTCGTCGTGTCTTCTTTCCGCAAGATCGGGGTACAGCGGACATGGAGGCGCAACTAAGCTCGGCAGGAATCTTTGGCTTTTACCCGACCGTCTGGGCTAGTGCGTTTATCGATTTCGGAGCCGTCGGCTCGATCATCTATATTTTGGTATGGGGATTTGCGGCAGGCTGGAGCGTTTCCGGCGTCCGGCGCTCCACTTTGGTTATGCCGCCGTTGCTGTTGAGCTTTATTCTCGCCAGCATTTTTCTCAGTCCGGTCCAGGGGCCGCTGGGAATCGCGAATTCAGCGATCGTTTTGTTCTCGATCATCGTCACGGGGGCAGCGGTCGATTTCAGGAGCTTTGCTAAGACGTCTGGTCGATTGATCCGTTCGACGTAAAAACTACCGGACCTGTCCTGGTCCTCGGTTACGCTCGCGGTCCGAAATTCGTTTTCGAAGTACGGAGGATGAAGGTTCGCGCGGTCAGGAGCCGGGTCTTCCAAAGCAAGCCTGACGCGCTTCCCGCGCGAGAATAGGCGAGCCGTTCTGATTCACGTGGTCAGTGTTCTGATACATTGAGGGGTCGTCGAATCGATCCCAGAAGCTCACATACGGAATGTGATTTGCCCGGGCCAGTTCGATGTAAAACTTGCGTGCCTCGGCGTACGCGGGAATCCGATCGGCCAGTTCCCGGTAATGTCGATCGACCGGGTAGTTCATCAGGCAGACTTTTGCGCCTTGAGCGACCAGATATTTGATCAGCTCGATGTAAATGCGCGCTTCGTCGCGCTGTTGGAAGTTCGACGCCGGCGTATGGGTGGTGACCTCGTAATCCATAAAGGCGTTGAACTTTGCCAAGGTGGTGTCGTCCGCCTTCTTGTTGGTTTCAGCCGCCAAGTCTGCGGCGGATGGTAGGGTGCTGGTTGCGCCAGCGGCGGTAGGTGCGGCCTTTGTTGCTGCGGCGGCATCTGTTGTTGGGGCCCTGGTTGGAGCATGGGCGGCCGGTGCGGTCGCCGTGGGAAATACGGCAACCGGCGGAGCGGTGGTCGGAGCCGCCGTGGCCGGTGCATTAGCAGCTGGCGACGTCGCGCCTTCGGCAGGCGGTGAAGCCGGTGCCGGGTTCGCTGGCAAGTGGGTGACGGTTTCCCACAACTGGTCGTAGCTGGTGCTTTCTTTTTCCTTGAGTTGGCCGTTCGTCAGCAGAGTAAGCCAGTACTTCTGCATGAATCCACGATGGCGCGGATCGAGTATCCTCAGCCTGAGGTTTGAATACGCTTCCGGCACGTAGCTGCCCTGGGCCTCGAGGCGATACTCGGCAAACAAGTGCGGGTCGGCCTGAATGATGACTTCGCCAGGCGTGGTTTTGCCAAAGTAGTAGCGGACGCGGTCGTTCATCCTTCTGATGGTTGTTGCGCCGATGCCAAGATTGACGAAATCGTTCCTGTTAAAGTCGGGAACCGCCGCGACGTGAGAATCGCCGAACGCAGCGTTGGGCTGCTTAAAATCTCGCAACCGTGCCGAAATCCATTCAAAATTGTCTCCGGGCAGGACGTAGGCGCGAACCATCCATTCCGACGCGACGGCAAATCCGATGCAACACGTGGCGACAATACCAAAGAAGATACGGAGCCACTGTTTAGAATTGGAAATAGATGAATTCACTGGGCACCCCGGCGTAGATGGTCGCCAACACGAATATTGCAACGGCGGCTCCCAACACGGCCGTGAGGGGAGTTTGATGGAAGGCCAGAACGCGTTTGAGAACGCCTCGGTTGCCGGCGCTCTGGTCTGAATCGGCGTCTACTCTGCCGAGCAATTGTTGCGTATTTGGCAGCAGGAACACAAACATTGTCACGATGATCATGCAGAGAGTTGCTTTGAAACTCCCGAATGTGACGAGATCGCCCGTGTGCATATGGAACACGCGCATGATCGGATCGTTGAGTGGTCCCAGCAACTGCTGATATTTCTCCGGAAGCAGGATGCCGTTGCCGCCCAGCATGCCTTTGAGCATGATCTTGGCGCTCAACCACGACTCGGAGCGGAAAAACACCCAGGAAACGATTACCGCCGGAAAGACGAGAAGTGAAAACAGCGAAGAAATTCCGGCAAGGCGCCGCGTGCCAATGCTCGATCGGCTTTTTAGGTAGCGGAAGGAATGATTGATGATGAGATAGATCCCATGCAGTCCTCCCCAAACGACAAACAGCCAGCTTGCGCCGTGCCATAGGCCGCCGAGTAGCATCACGACCATCAGGTTGAAATATCGACGAAACACTCCGCCACGATTTCCTCCTAGAGGGATGTAGAGATAGTCGCGAAGAAACCGCGACAGGGTAATGTGCCATCGCCGCCAGAAATCGATGATGCTGCCGGACTTGTACGGCGAGTTGAAATTGATCGGCAGCTTGATCCCGAACAGCAGCGAGAGACCGATGGCGATATCGCTGTAACCGGAAAAATCGAAATAGATCTGGTACGTGAATGCCAGGGCGGCGCCCCACGCATCGAAAAAGCTGATGGGTTGCGCCTGGCCGGCCAGACGAAATCCCAAAGCGGCATAGCCCGCCATTGCGTCTGCAATAACGACCTTCTTGAACAGTCCGCACAGGATGAACGCAACCCCCACGACGACATCGGAGGGCGAAATACTCTTCATGCGTTCATTGGTGAACTGCGACATGACCTCTTTGTGATGGATGATCGGGCCCGCGATCAGATGGGGAAAATACGCGACAAAAAGCGCGTATTTCGGCAAACC
>JBOHIT010000134.1:0-4981 GCA_050726155.1 Bradyrhizobium sp. | reverse complement strand
GAAATAGAGCAGCATCGGGTCGTCGGCGTTGGTTGGACCATCGGCTGCAAATATTTCCGAAGCCTCCGACGACTGCTCGAACGGCAACCAGCCGTCGTGCTTCGCCGTCGCGCCGACCACGATGCGCACCAGTCCTTCGGCGCCGAGGGACGCGAACTTCGCGACTTGATCCTGCGAGGCCACCACGACCTTGGCACGGCCGCGATCGAGCCGGTCGCGCAGTTCTTCGGGAGTCAGAAGCGTCGTCGCGGGGATCACGACGACGCCGAGCTTCATCGCCGCCAGCATGGTCTCCCACAACGGCACGACGTTGCCGAGCAACAGCAGCAAATGATCGCCGCGCTTCAAACCCTGTGCGCGCAGAAAATTGGCGACCTGGTTGGAGCGGCGCGACAGCGCCTCAAAGGAAAGCTTGGTCTCCTTGTCGCTGCCGGCGTCGACGATCCACAGCGCCGCACGGTCCTTGCTGTCGGCATTGGCTGCCAGTTCGGCGTCGAACCAGTCCAGCGCCCAGTTGAAGGGAATCGGGTCCGGCCAGCGGAATCCCTTGACCGCAGCGTCGTAGTCGGTGCGGTGCTTGAGCAGAAAGGCGCGCGCTTCCTGGAAACTCGTCATCGGCGCTCCGTTTATTTCCCGGCGAGACTCCGAACGTGCTGGATAATCCCGGAAAAATCCACCCCGCCATGGCCGGCGGCGTCGAACGCCTTGTAGATCTCCTGCGCGTGCTTGCCCAGTGGGGTCGCAGCGCCCGCGGCGTTGGCGGCGTCCTGCGCCAGCGTCAAATCCTTCACCATCAGATTGGAGGCGAAACCCGGCTTGTAGCCGTTGTTGGCCGGCGAGGTCGGAACCGGCCCCGGCACCGGGCAATAGGAGGTCAGCGCCCAGCATTGCCCCGATGAGGTCGAGGCGACGTCGAACAGCGCCTGATGCGACAGGCCGAGTTTTTCGGCGAGCGCAAAGGCCTCGCCGACGCCGATCATCGAGATCCCCAAAATCATGTTGTTGCAGATCTTGGCCGCCTGCCCGGCGCCGGCGCCGCCGCAATGCACGATCTTCTTGCCCATGTTTTCGAGCACGGGCTTGGCGGCGCCGAACGCCTTGTCCTCGCCGCCGCACATGAAGGTGAGCGTCGCGCCCTTGGCGCCGCCGGTGCCGCCGGACACCGGCGCATCGACCGAGGCCATGCCGTGCTTGCTTGCCAGCGCATGCGCCTGCTTTGCACTCTCGACATCGATGGTCGAGCAATCGATGATCAGCGTGCCCTTGGTCATCGCCGGAACGACATCGGTCCAGACGGAGACCACATGCTTGCCCGCAGGCAGCATGGTGATGACGGTATCGGCGCCCTTCACGGCCGCCGCCGCGCTTTCAGCGATGGTGGCGCCATCGCTCTTGGCCTGGTTCTTCGAGGCCTCGACCAGATCGAAGGCGACGACCTTGTGGCCGGCCTTGACCAGATTGGCGGCCATCGGCCCGCCCATATTGCCGAGGCCAATGAATGCGATATTTGCCATCTCGAATCCTCCGCTTGAAGCCGTTCTTGTTGGTTCAGTTAAACCTGAGTTCGTCGGCGCCGATCTCGGCGAAATACGGCGCCTGCATCGCGGCCGTCACATCCTCGATGCGCGGCGGCGACCATTTGGGATTGCGGTCCTTGTCGATCACGGCGGCGCGCACGCCCTCGCGAAAATCGTCGCTGGCAAACACTTCCAGTGCGGCGCGATATTCCCGCACCAGGCATTCCTCGAGCGAGGATGACGTCCGCGCCAGCCGCAACAGCTTAAGTGTCACCACCATGCCGCGCGGCGATTTTTCGCCGAGCGTCTTCAGTGTCGCCTGCGCCAGCTCCGAGCCGTCACGCTGCAGGCTGGCGACGATATCTTCCATCCGGTCGTGGGCGAACCAGCCGTCGATCTTCGGCTGCATCGCAGCGACCGGGCCAGCAGTCTCGCCGGTCGCAAATCCCTCAATCAGGGATTTGATGTCGGCGGCGGTCGCGCCGGGCGGGACTTTGGTGAGCACCTCGCGCAGTTTTGGCAGTTTAGCCGACGGCACCACCGCATCGGCAAAACGCGCATTGATCGCGTCGGGGCCGTTCATGGTTTGCCCGGTCAATCCAAAGTAGGTGCCGATCTCGCCGGGCGAATGCGACAGCAGCCAGGTGCCGCCAACATCAGGGAAGAAGCCAAGGCCGACTTCGGGCATTGCGAGTTTAGTCCGCTCCGTCACCACACGATGGCTGCTGTGGGCGGACAGCCCGACGCCGCCGCCCATCACGATACCGTCCATGAAGGCGACATAGGGCTTTGGGAATTTCTTGATGCGGGCGTTGAGGATGTATTCCTCGCGCCACAGGATTTTTCCGAGATCGCCGCGAACTTTGGAGTCCTCCCAGAGCGCGCGGATATCGCCGCCGGCGCAGAGGCCGCGTTCGCCTGCGCCTTCCAGCAGGATCACCGCCACGGCGGGATCCGCCTCGAACCGGTCGAGCGCCTTGTCGACGTCGCGAAACATCTCCAGCGTCACGGCGTTGATCGCTTTCGGCCGGTTGAGCCGGATTACGCCGCAGGAACCCTCGCGGCGCGCGATCAGGTCACCCTCGGGCGGCTCGACGGCCGGTGCTGCCGTCATCGCGCGCCCTCGATCAGTTTTCGCGAGACGATCAGCCGCATGATCTCGTTGGTCCCTTCGAGGATCTGGTGCACGCGCAGGTCACGCACGATCTTTTCGATGCCGTATTCGCTAAGGTAACCGTAGCCGCCGTGCAGTTGCAGCGCCTGGTTGGCGACCTCGAACCCCACGTCCGTGCCAAATCGCTTGGCCATCGCGCACAGCATGGTCGCGTCCGCATCCTTGCGGTCGAGAGCCGCGGCCGCGCGCCACACAAACGTCCGCGCCGCCTCCAGTTCGGTCGCCATGTCGGCGAGTCGAAACTGCAGCGCCTGGAATTCGTCGAGGCGCTTTCCAAAGGCCTTGCGCTCTTTCATGTAGCTCAGCGATTTGTCGAGCGCGTTCTGCGCGCCGCCGAGCGAGCACGCGGCGATGTTGATGCGGCCGCCGTCGAGCCCGGCCATTGCGATCTTGAAGCCGATGCCTTCGTCGCCGAGTCGGTTTTCGACGGGCACGCGGACGTTCTCGAAAATCACCGCGCGGGTCGGCTGCGCGTTCCAGCCCATCTTGCGTTCGTTGGCGCCGAACGAAAGGCCCGGCGTGTCGCCCTCGACGACCAGCGTCGAGATGCCGCCCGGTCCATCGCCGCCGGTTCGCACCATCACCACGTAGAGATCGCCCTTGCCGGCGCCTGAGATGAACTGCTTCTGGCCGTTGAGCACGTAATGATCGCCGTCGCGCACTGCGCGGGTGCGCAGCGCCGCGGCGTCCGAGCCGGAGCCCGGCTCGGTCAGGCAATAGCTCGCCAATAGCTCCATCGAGCAGAGCTTTGGCAGCCATTTCTGGCGCTGGGTGTCGTTGCCATAGGCATCGATCATCCAGGACGCCATGTTGTGGATCGAGATGAACGCCGACACCGTCGGGCAACCCTGCGCCAGCGCCTCAAAGATCAGCGCGGCGTCGAACCGCGTCAGCGCCGAGCCACCGACATCGTCCTTGATATAGACCCCGCCGATGCCGAGCGTGGCCGCCTCGCGCATCACGTCGACGGGGAAATGCTTTTCCTCGTCCCAGCGGATCGCATGCGGCGCGATTTTTTCCGCGGCGAATTCCCGCGCCATATCGCGAACCGCAATCTGGTCCTCATTGAGAGCGAAATGCATTTTGCGCCCGGCCTGTGATGGACCTCAATTCATCGTCGGAATCGAGAACTCCGCGCCTTCCTTGACGCCGGACGGCCAGCGCGAGGTGATGGTCTTGGTCTTGGTGTAGAAGCGGATCGAATCCGGACCGTGCTGGTTGAGGTCGCCGAAGCCGGACTTCTTCCAGCCGCCGAAGGTGTAGTAAGCGATCGGCACCGGGATCGGTACGTTGATGCCGACCATGCCGACCTGGACCTTGGCGGCGAAATCGCGCGCAGCGTCACCGTCGCGGGTAAAGATCGCGACGCCGTTGCCGTAATCATGGTCCGACGGCAGCGCCAGAGCTTCCTGGTAATCATGGGCGCGCACGACAGACAGCACGGGGCCGAATATCTCTTCCTTGTAGATCCGCATGTCCTTGGTGACGTTGTCGAACAGCGAACCGCCGAGATAGAATCCCTTCTCGTAGCCCTGCATCTTGAAGCCGCGGCCGTCGACGGCGAGCGTCGCGCCTTCCTTGATGCCGATATCGATGTAGCTCTTCACCTTCTCGACCGCTTCGCGCGTCACCAGCGGACCATAGTCCGCGGACGGATCGATCGAGGTGCCGATCTTGAGCGACTCCACGCGCGGGATCAGCTTTTCCATCAGCCGGTCGGCGGCGGTCTTGCCGACGGGCACCACGACCGAAATCGCCATGCAGCGCTCGCCCGCGGAGCCATAGCCGGCGCCGATCAGGGCATCGACGGCCTGGTCCATGTCGGCGTCGGGCATCACGATGGCGTGGTTCTTGGCACCGCCGAAACACTGGCAACGCTTGCCGGTCTGCGCCGCGCGCTCATAGATGTACTGCGCAATCGGCGTCGAGCCGACAAAGCCGATCGCCTTGATATCGGGATCGTCGAGGATGGCGTCGACCGCTTCCTTGTCGCCATTGACCACGTTGAGGATACCAGCCGGAAGACCCGCCTCGATCATCAATTCCGCCAGCATCATCGGCACGCCGGGATCGCGTTCCGACGGCTTCAGGATGAAGGCATTGCCACAGGCGATCGCGGGCGCGAATTTCCACATCGGGATCATCGCCGGAAAATTGAACGGCGTGATACCGGCAACGACACCGAGTGCCTGCCGCATCGAATAGATGTCGATACCAGGGCCAGCACCCTCGGTGTATTCACCCTTCATCAAGTGCGGGATGCCGCACGCGAACTCGACCACTTCAAGGC
>JBOHIT010000133.1:0-17755 GCA_050726155.1 Bradyrhizobium sp. | reverse complement strand
CCAAAGCGAAGACAGGCGCACGCCGCCTGGCCCCTCGCAAATCCTTAAAGGAATACTTCGATGATCGAACTCAGACCTTTTGCAAAACTCGGCGGCGCCGACCACGGCTGGCTGAAGGCAAAGCATCACTTCTCGTTCGGCGGCCATTATGACCCCGACAACATGGGCCACGGCTCCTTGCGGGTGTGGAACGACGACGAGATCGCCCCGAACACCGGCTTTCCCGCCCATCCCCACGCCAACATGGAAATCATCACCTATGTCCGCGAAGGCGCGATCACCCATCAGGACTCGCTTGGCAACAAGGGACGCACTGAAGCCGGCGACGTGCAGGTGATGAGCGCCGGATCCGGTATCCGTCACTCCGAATACAATCTGGAGCCGACCAATACCCGGATCTTCCAGATCTGGATCGAGCCGACCACCAAGGGCGGCCATCCGACCTGGGGCGCCAAGCCGTTTCCGAAATCGGATCGTTCCGGCAAGCTCGTCACCATTGCCAGCGGCATCGCCGGCGACACCGATGCGCTGCCGATCCGCGCCGACGCCCGTGTGCTCGCCACCACGCTGAAGGCCGGCGAGAGCGCGGAATACACGGCTAGCAAGACCCGCAATCTCTATCTGGTGCCGGCGGCCGGCAGCGTCGAAGTCAACGGCGTGCGCGTCAACGCCCGCGACGGTGCTGCGATCCGCGATGAGGCCAAGCTGACGATTACGGCGCTGGAAGACTCAGAACTGGTGCTGGTCGACGCGGCCTGATCGCCAAACACAATAGTCGTCATGCCCTGCCTTGTGCCGGGCATCCACGACTTCCCTTCAAACCCCAAAGACGTGGATGGCCGGGCATAGGCGAGCGGAAGCGACGCCGTCCTTCAGACGGCTATGCCGGCCATGACGACCTCTATCACCCAAACTCCAAAGGAGAACCATCATGGCTAAAGTACTCGTGCTCTATTATTCCGCTTACGGTCACATCGAAACCATGGCGAACGCCGTTGCCGAGGGCGCGCGCGAAGCCGGCGCCACCGTCGACATCAAGCGCGTGCCGGAACTGGTGCCCGAGGCCGTTGCGAAAGCGTCGTATTACAAGGTCGATCAGGCGGCCCCCGTCGCGAAGGTCGAAGAGCTCGCCAATTACGACGCCATCATCGTCGGCACCGGCACCCGCTTCGGCCGGATGGCGTCGCAGATGGCAAACTTCCTCGATCAGGCCGGCGGCCTCTGGGCCAAGGGCGCCCTGCACGGCAAGGTCGGTGGCGCCTTCACCGCGACCGCCACCCAGCATGGCGGCCAGGAGACCACGCTGTTTTCGATCATCACCAACCTGTTGCACTTCGGCATGACGATCGTCGGCCTCAACTACGGCTTTGCCGGCCAGATGAAGCTCGACGAAGTCACCGGCGGCGCACCCTATGGCGCCACCACCATCACCGGCGGCGACGGCAGCCGCCAGCCGAGCGAGAACGAACTCGCCGGTGCGCGCTATCAAGGACGTGTGATCGCCGAAACCGCGAAGAAACTGCATGGCTGATGCGATCGGGGCGGCATTCTCCTTTCGGAATGCCGTCCCATCTTTCCGTCGGGGACGATGGATAGCGCATGGTCGAAATATTTTTCATGGCTCAACTGATACGCAATCCGCTGCAGGCGATTGCGCGGCGCTGGTGGTGCCGCAGCCTCTTCCGCGCCTCGCGCGGTCAGCGGCGGTGCCCGGAATGCACCAAATCGTGAAATCCGCCTGACGGATTCGTGATACGCACTCCGTCATCCGCTTTTCTCCGATACGGGGTTCAGACATGAGCAATCCTTCACAAGCCCCGTGGCCGGAATTGCCGACCGCAGCGTGGCGTGACACCTATGCGACGCTGCAGCTCTGGACCCAGATCGTCGGCAAGATCCGATTGACCAAGGCGCCCTGGCTCAACCATTCCTGGCACGTGGCTCTCTATGTCACCCCGCGCGGCTTGACGACGTCGCCGGTGCCGGATGGCACGCGAACATTCCAGATCGATTTCGATTTCATCGATCATGTCCTGCTGATATCGACCAGCGACGGCGCGGAGCGGCAGTTCGCGTTACCAGGACAATCGGTCGCCAGCTTCTACGCCGCCGCGATGGCCGCACTGGCCGAACTCGGCATTGCCGCTGCGATCGACGAGATGCCGAACGAATTGCCGGAGCCGATCCGGTTTTCGGAAGATACCGTTCACGCCAGCTACGATCCCGACGCGATCGGACGCTTTTTGCAAATCCTCGTGAACTGCGATCGCGTCTTCAAGCAATTCCGCACCGGCTTTCTTGGCAAGGCGAGCCCGGTGCATTTCTTCTGGGGCAGCTTTGACCTCGCGGTAACGCGCTTCTCCGGCCGGCGCGCGCCGCGTCATCCCGGCGGCGTCCCGAACCTGCCCGATGCGGTCGCCCACGAGGCCTATTCGCACGAAGTCAGCAGCGCCGGCTTCTGGCCGGGAAGCGGCGCGATCGATTATCCCGCGTTTTATTGCTACGCCTATCCCGAACCGGCCGGCTTCCGCGCATCACAAGTGCGGCCGGACGCCGCCTTCTTCAGCGAGACGCTCGGCGAATTCATCCTGCCCTATGATGCCGTGCGGACTGCCGCTGACCCGGACCGCGCTTTGCTCGATTTCCTGCAGAGCACGTATGAAGCCGCGGCGATTTCAGCGCAGTGGGATCGCGACGCGCTGGAATGCGAGTTGGGCAGGCCCGGCGTGGTGCGGCAGGTCTGACGCTGGCTCGATCCGTAGGGTGGGCAAAGCGATAGCGTGCCCACCATCTTCATCATCGCATCTGGTGGTGGGCACGGCGCAAACGCGCCTTTGCCCACCCTACGAAGCTAGTGCTTGATCACGGTCTGCCGAATTTCTGCGCCGCAATCGGAGCATTCATAGGTGAAGTCGATCTTCGCCATGCTCCAATGCGGCTCGACGTCCCTGACGAACATCGGAAGCCCGACGCAGCTCGGACAGATGACGAAAGCCGGTTCGATGTCGTCGTGATGATGAATATAGGCTGGCATGTCGGCACTCCCCACGGAAGCATTAACCTGTAGCCCTTGGACCCGAGCACCAGCATACGCCTGCCGGACGCATCCGATCATGAACTCTGTCGAACGCAGGGAGAACGGTTGCACAATCCCGGTAAGTGTGACCGATTTGCACAACGGTTCAGCGTTGCCAGATCGCGTTAACCACGCACCGGGCGCGCAAGCACGCGCGAATCTTGGAATCAACTGCGATTACATCGAATTAACGGTGTCCGCCGAGTTCTCTGAGCGCACATTGTCTCAGTGGTTGAAACATGATTTGTTGCTTTTTTGTCGCACCCATAAATGTCGAACTGATCGTAGGCGCATCCTCGTGCACGGCAAGATAATGCTCTTATCGCAGCGCCGGATTTCCGATCTGGTCGCGTTTTGCGTTGCCTACGAATTCGAAGATACGTTCCAGGCTGTAACCGGCGCCGAGCGAGCAGACGCGACCGATCTGGCTTCCATCGAATTCTCCCGACGCGCTTACAAGCTGGCGCGCGCCGCGACCGGATCGTCCCGTGCGGCGCTTCGACTGGCGCCGTCGCCGCGAAGCAAGGTGGTACTGGAGCGCGACTACGAATTGTTCTTTCCAGTCTTCAGCAACGCGTTCGAATTGTATTCGCTGGCGACCGTTCCAAACTGGCGCCAGCGATGCCGCAAAGCCGCCTGCTTCATCACCGAAGTGTGGACCGACCAGTTGCCGGAATATCTGATCGAGCTGTTGTCGGAGTTCGATCATATCTTTCTCGGCCTTCGTCATTGCGTCGACGAAGTGGCGCGCATCACCGGTCGTCCCTGCAGCTATCTGCCGCTCGCGACCGACGTGCTGCGTTTCGCGCCCGCGTCGCTCGACCAGCCGCGCCCTATCGATGTCTGCAACATCGGCCGACGCTCGCAGGTGACGCATCGGGCGCTGCTGGAAGATGCCGAACGGCGTAAATGCTTCTATTACTATGACACCGTGGCCGCGAGCGGCTCCGATCTGAAGCAGCGCACGTTCCGCGTCGACAACCCGCAGGAGCATCGCCTGATGCTGGCTGCGCTCCTCAAGCACAGCCGCTACTTCATCGCCAACCGCAGCCACGTCAACAATCCCGAGTTCACGGCCGGCCGCGACGAGATTTCTGCCCGCTTCTACGAGGGGGTTGCCGCGGGCACGGCGATGATCGGCGAGGCGCCGCGCACCGAGGAGTTCAAGCGGCAGTTCGACTGGCCGGACGCCGTGATCCATCTGCCGTTCGATTCCCCTGATATCGCCGATATCCTGGCCACATTGAACGGCAATCCCGACCGGTTGCAGACGGTGCGCAGCAAGAACGTGCGAGAGGCCGCGCGCCGGCACGACTGGCTGCATCGCATCCGCACCGTGTTCGATGTCCTCGGCCTGACACCGACGGAAAGCATGGAAGCCCGCGCCCATCAGCTCGACCGGATCGCCTCGCAGGCCTGACGAGATTCCTCGATCGGCCATGATGGCCTGACGCGCTCGCGGCGACGTGCCATGCATTTTCGATGCATAGCCCCATCAGAAAGTTAATGAACTCCCGAAACATATGGTTAATGAATTCATGGAATTGTCGAGGAGCGAACGGATGGTTCATTGCTTCCGGTGACAAGCCCTCGATCGCTTGGGGATCCTATTGGGGATCGGCACCGCTCGAACGTCCAGACGCCCGACAGGCCGAAGCCACCAACGGCGCCCGGCTTCATTCGGTAACCTTTTGTTAGTACGTTTGGGGTGCTCACCGTGAAGCGAACTCTCTGGAGCGATATTCATCGCAGATCGGGCCCCGCGTCTGTCCCACAGCACAGTGGAACGTCAAAGCTGCGGCCAGCATCCGAACGCCATCGGCCTGGAACTCCGCGCCGAGGACCGTTTGCGATCGTGGAGGGCCCCCACCCCGCGGGTAAGCAGACCTCTTCCGCTCCGGATCGCCAGCAGCCCCGAGGGACCATTGAGGACAACGACCGTCGGCAAGCACTCCTCGCCGCCGCGATGAAGCCCAGAGGCGCTGAAATCCGACAGCCCGGGAAATCCGAGTTTCAGCGTCTCCGTGAAGAGGTGCTCGGTATCGCACAGGGGCTTGAGAGTTTGCGACCTCGCGAGCCGAGGCAATCAGGCGCTGCGGGTTTTGCGCCGACGCCACCTCGCCAGGAAGCCAGACCGCGGACGGAATCCATCGCGAAGCCGCACGGCGCGTTCCGAAGCAGCGAGCTCACATTCGGCACCCGACAGAAACAGCCGGACCCGCTAGCCGTCCGGCTTGCGCCGAGTGACCCGGCGCAAGCCGGTAAAGTTCGCTACCCTGAATTACGAAGCAGCCCCTCCGGGCAACGCCCGCGAGTCCCCGACGAAAAACGCCATGATCTCATCGACCCCGCGCATCGAAATGTCCGCCCTGGCGGCGTCGATCCGGCGGCTCGAACCGTGCCGCCCGCGCGTACAGAAGCACCACGGCTGGCAGTCGGCGCACACGAACCGGTGCGGCCCGCGCCTGCCCAATCGAAAACTCCCGTCACCCTAACCAACCACCGCAGCTTGAGCCTCAGCGCCAAATTTGCGCTGCTGGTGCTGCTGATGCTGGCGGGAACGGGCCTGATCACCGTGAAGCTATGGGGTGGGATGCCTGGCCTCCAGGCCATGCACGGGCCGATCATGTCCTGGCTGACGCCAGCTCGCCAGAAAGTGGCCGACATGCTTGCCCGCGTCCCCTTGCTTGCGGCAAAGGAGACAGCACCGCAGACTTCAGCAAACCTTACCACCGCGAGCCTGCCGACGTCCGGTCGCTCGATCGCTCCAAGCTATCACTTCGCGGCGCCGGATACCTACGGCGTCTATGCGGGCAGCGACGGACAACTGACGCCGCTGGAGGCCCTGCCCTTCCGCGTCCCCGATGCGCGGGTCTCGATTTCGAGCCCGATCTCGAAACCGGCTCCGACGCCGATCGCCAACGGACGACTGTTCTTCGTGGTCTATCACCGTGAGTTGGCAACCAGCGTTCCCGAAAATGCATCGGTACGCATCGTCGCCAAAGTCGTGCAGGCAACAGCTTTCGCGGGCGGGAAGCCCAAGGCTGTCGCCGTCGAGGATACCTGGATGGTACGCGGAGGCGCTATCGATCTGCGGATTGCGCCGGTGCCCGGAAACCCCGAGATGGTCGTGGTTCGGCCGGCGGATCGGAATTTCACCCTGTCGCCGGGACGCTACGTTCTGATGTTCAAGAACCAGGCCTATGATTTCAGCGTCGCCGGAACGGTCAGTGACACTGCGCAATGCCTTGAGCGTGCTGATCTGCAGGACAAGTCGATATATTCCGAATGCCGCGAACTCCCGGCACGGCCGATCAGCTTCTAGCGCCGATCACAACCGTCTCGTACCAGGCCCCGCGTCACGCCTTCGATTGATTGAAGACGGGCGCCTTGATCTGCGGCGCGGGAGGCGCTGCATTGATCCTGCGCCAGATCAGCAATCCAGCGCCGCCACCGATCAGACAGATGGCCATCAAGACCGTCTCGCCGGCTCTCAGCCCGCCACCAACCAACGCATAAGGCAATAGACCAAGACCGATCCAGAACAGCTTCTGCCATTGGTAGCTGTCATGCAGCTTGGCGATCTGGCGACGATCGAGCCAGATCTTCTTCGCCTCGGCGGAAAATGGCAGTACCTTGCGCAGCACGGCCGGACCTACCCGAAGCCCGATCAGAAGCGCGAGAAACAAGACCAGGTCGATCCAGACCTGGTCGCGACTTCCGGACAGCGCGCGAAATACCGATGGAATGCACAGGCCAAGCGTCACGCGGGAAACCGCGCTCGAGGCGCCACTGTCGAATTCGACAAGATATCGTTCAAAATGTTTCATCGAAAAGCTCAAACATATGAGGTTAAGTATTGGCTGTTGAACGAACGGAACGAAGGTCGCGCAGCACGGAAAATGCAAGATGCAGCGGACCGGTGACCCTGAAGATACCGACCACCACCGCAAGGTATGCCGCTACGCAAAACATACCGGAAACAAAAATGCGCATGAATTGGGATAGTTCGCCGAGCAACTCCAGCTGCACGGCATAGCCGGCCGCGACAGCGACGAGCCCGGCAATCGTTTGCGGGCCTACGGCCTGCAGCACGTCTCTCGTTCCAATCCCGACCGGACTCCCGGAATAGACCAGCGCCGGCACGAACAAGATAAACACGGCGATCGTATAGGCGATGGCGACCCCGGTGACGCCGAACGGCAGGCCGGCCGCCAGCGCCAGCAACTGGAACACGGCACTGAAGGCGCCCCACCACATCCAGCGGTCGGCACGGCCCGCGGCGACATGAATCCAGCCCATGGTACGCTCGATACTATGGGCTATTCCCCTGACGGCGAAGATACACAGCAGCGGCCCGGCAGGCGCCCATTTTTGCCCCAGCAACAGCACCACGAAATCCTGCCCGATCACCGCAAGCACGGCAAAGGCCGGCGCCGCGAAGAAGCTCAGCAACGACAGCGCCATCGTCCAGGAGCGCTTGAGTTCGTCGATGTTGTTCCGGAGTTTGCTCAGGCTCGAGGCGGCAATATTGTGCACCGGCTCGGTGAGAATGCTGAGCACATTGCTGTAAATCATGAACGCGTTCTGGAAATAACCCAGCGGGCCCGCGCCCAGGAAATAGCCAATCGCAAGTCGATCCGCGGATTTGGCGAGGTAGTCGGTCATGGTGAAGCCGGTCACACCCAAACCGAAGCCGACCAGTTCCTTGACGTTCGACGAGAAACGCGGCCGCCCGGGTACCCATCGGCAGCTCATCCAGACCAGCGCAGCCGTCAGCGCCCCGGTCACGATCGGCTTGGCAACCAGCGACCAATAGCCCCAACCCGTGAGCGCCATCGCGACGCTGACGATGCTGCCGATCAGATTCGCGGAGATATCGATCATCGCGATGTGACGGAACTTCATCGCCCGACGCATCAGCGCGTAATGCTGGGTCGACAGCGCGGTCAAAATGAACGTCGCCGACAACACCAGTGCGATGCCGGTCAGCGACGGCTCGCCAAAGAACACCGCAACGGCGCTACTGCCGCCGGCAAGCAGAACAGTCAACACCAGAGCGACGGCGATGTTCAGCCAGAACAGCGCGCTGATGTCGGCCTTGGTGATGTGGGTCTTTTGCGTCGACGCCTCGCTGGTGCCGAAATCGATCAGCATCGGCGCGAAGCCGACCAACGCCACCACCATGGCCACGAGACCAAAATCATGGGGACTTAGCACCCGCGCCAGCAGGATGGTCGAAGCCAATTGCACGAAGATATTCGCACCGCGCGCGGCGATAAAAATCACGCCGCTGTGCAACGACGCCCGGCCGAGACCGGCATAGGCCTTGTTCTCGGCAAAGTATTTATCGGCGCCGGGCTCGGACAAAACGATCGTTCCTTGCAGTTTCCTGGTCATTCCGCCTTGATCGCGGTTTTGGGCACGCGCTCCAGCCAGATTTCGCGCCAGTAGGGATAGATCGCGCGCGGACAGAAGCGGCGGCAGATCGCATAACGCGCTTCGCAGACGGCGTCCTTGAGGATGATGGCATCGGTCTTGAACCGGATCATCTTGCCGGAAGCCTCATCGATGATCTGCTTCTGCCGGCGCTCCACTTCGTACTCGCGCTCGGTGAACGGTACCATCTCGGCGTCGAAATACAGCCCCCGGTTCCGATAGGTGGAATCCAGGGTTTTCAGGATGTCCTTGTATGGCTTGACGCGAACCTTCTCTCCGACTTCGAGATCCAGCGTTGCGCGCGGCACCGGAGTTCCCTTCGGGACGCCGTACGGCCGTATCGGATAGGGCACGCCACCGATCGCGCGCTGGAATTGATCGTAGGCCCAGCGCATCGCGAAACCGACGCCGACGCCGGCTTCGGCGACCGTGCGGTAAGTCGAGTACAGCAAACCCACGGCAAGCTCGGACAGGCGTACATTGCCGGAAGTGTAATCTTCCACGTACTGGCGCACATCCCACCACGGCAGCGCCTGCGTGGCGAACTTGATCTGCGTGTTCTGACAGACATAGAGCTGTTCAGTCTCGCCAGCGGCCATCGGGACCCTGATGCTCGAATGCAGAACCTCTTCCGCACATCCGGCGCCGCTGGACGGAACAAGCGGTGCTGCAGCCGCATCGACCCTTGCCGGTTCGGAATTGATCGGCTTCAGCCAGGCTTCCTTCCAGAAGATCAGGCATCCGGCCTCGCAGCCGTCATGCGCCGCGCCGTTGCAGCGAATGTTCGACAGATGCACGGTATTGGCCATCTTCCGGCCACCGATCCCGAGCGCCGGATCGCAGGTCTTGTGAGCCCGTTTTCCGACCTTAACCCGGGCGCCGCAATATTTGAGCATCTCCGGCATGAACGGCAATTCGTCCAGCCGTCCGTTGGCATCCAGCGTCGCGAGAATTTCTTCCTTTGACTTGACCTGGACCCACTCATCAGCGTGAATCTGCGGGGAATGTTCGTTGCACATCGCGGTCTACACTCACAAAAGTTAAGTCTCAGCCGTTACTTCGACAGCGCGGAATTCCGCGCCGCGATGTCAAATCAGGGCAAGCTTGCGCCCGAAGAAGGCTTCGGCGTAACGTTCCGGCGCACGGCATTCCATGCCCCTGATCCGCGCCAAGCCACGAAACGTCTCATCGTCGAACCACTGCTTCGAACGCTGGCTGCCGAAGTGCGCCATCAACAGGTCGATCTTGCGCCTGATGGCGGCTGCGGAAACCGGCACGTAAACGTTTGGCTGCCCGATGTCGCCATCCCATTTCGGAATTTCGTACTCAAGAATCTGATGATCCCGAAACGTATTCCACGTCAGCTGGCAGACCTTGCGGTGATCCTGGTGCGCATCATCGCGCCGATGCGTCAAAATAAGGTCGGGCTCGACACGCTGCTTCAGCGCCTCGAACCATTGCTTTATCGCTTCACCCTGTTCCGGAAAGAAGCCATCCCGAAACGACATTACCTCGACCCGCGCGCCGGCAGCTTTGGCGAGGAAATCCGCTGCGGATTTCCTGGCCTCATCGTCCCGAACACCGCCGCCGCTCAGCACGCACCAGTGCACATCAAGTTGCACGCCGCGTTCAATCAGGCTCAGCAGCGTCGCGCCGGCGCCGATTTCGATATCGTCCGAATGCGCTCCCAGACAGAGAACCGAGAAACGCTCGCCCGGTCTGGCAAGCTGCAACCCCTTCATCACGCCGCCTTGATGGTCGGCAGGACATGCTGAATGCGCCACGGCGTATCGCCCCGCTCCACCATGTCTTCCAGAACCTGACGGTCGCGCAGCGTATCCATCGCGCGCCAGAAGCCCTCATACTTGTAGGCCATGAGGTGACCGCCCTCGATCAGGCGGTTGAACGGCTCCAGCACGAGCTCTTCGCCGTCCTGGATAAAGTCGAAAATCTCCTTGCGGAAAATGAAGAACCCGCCGTTGATCCAGATATCCGATTCCTGGCTCGACCGGATCCGTTGCACTGAGCCGTCTTCGTCGAACTCGGTCAGATGGAAGCTGATCGGCGGATGGATGGCGATGAAGCAGGCGATCTTGCCGCTCGCCTTGAATTTCTCGATCATCTCCGGCAGCGGCGCATCGGTCAGACCGTCACTGTAGTTAGCGAGGAATATCTCTTCGTCCTTGACCAGATGTTTGACGGCCACGAGGCGTTCGCCGATGTTGCGCCAGGTGCCGGTGTCCACCAGCGAGACGCGCCAGTCCGGCGGCCGGTCGCCGAGGATCTCGACCTTCTTGCCGAACTCCGAGATGATGCAGTCGCTGTTGGCGGTCTGCCGGTAGTTCAGGAAATAATCCTTGATGACATTGGCCTTGTAGCCGAGGCAGAGAATGAAATCGTCATGCCCGTACTGGCTGTAATATTGCATTACGTGGCACATGATCGGCTGATGTCCGACCGGCACCATCGGCTTCGGGACGCTCTCCGAATATTCACGAATTCGGGTTCCAAGTCCGCCGCAAAAGAGAACGACCTTCATTTCGAAAGCTCCCGCGGATCGATGATGTGCACGCTCGGTATAGGTACGATGAACTTGCAGCCCCAGTCGCCGACGTGGCGCATCTGCGCGACGATCTCGTTCTTCAGGTTCCAGGGCAGGATGAACAGGTAATCCGGCTTGACCTCGTTGATCACCTCGACCGGGTAGATCGGGATGTGCATGCCCGGCGTATAGCGGCCGTGCTTGTAGGGATTGCGGTCTACGGTGAAGTCGAGGAAGTCGGTGCCGATGCCGCAATAGTTCAGCAGCGTGTTGCCCTTGCCCGGTGCGCCGTAGCCGCAAATACGGGCGCCCTTGTCCTTGCATTCGATCAGGAAGGACAGCAGTTTGCGCTTGGTGTCGTGAACGCCGGCGGCAAAGCGCGCGTAGGTGGCGATGTCCTCGAAACCGATCTGGCGCTCATGGGCCAGCAGCGCGGTGACTTTCGATGAGACCGGGTGCGCGGCATCGTCTCGGCAAAGATAGACCCGGAGCGATCCGCCGTGGGTACCGATCTCCTCGACGTCGAACACCTTGAGGCCGTGGCGCTTCGCCATCCGATCGATGGTGACCAGCGAGAAGTACGAGAAGTGCTCGTGATAGATCGTGTCGAACTGGTTCTCGTTGATGAGTTTTTCGAGATGCGGAAACTCCAGCGTGATCACGCCCTGCGGCGCCAGCAGATGCGCCATGCCCGCGGTGAAGTCATTGAGGTCTGGCACCTGCGCCAGCACGTTGTTGCCAATGATGAGGTCGGCAGTCTTGCCTTCGGACGCCAGCTTCCGGGCGAGACCGAGGCCGAAGAACTCGACCAGCGTCGGGATGTTCTTCTTGCGCGCCACTTCGGCCACGTTGGCGGCCGGCTCGATGCCGGTGACGGGAACGCCGAGCGGAAGGAAGTGCTGCAGCAGATAACCATCGTTGCTGGCGATCTCGTAGACCCGGCTGTCGGCGCCCAACGCCAGACGGACCTTGATCATTTCGCAGTAGCGCCGCGCATGCTCGACCCAGGAGGTCGAATACGACGAGAAGTAGGCATACTCGGTGAAGATATGCTCGGGCTGAACGTATTCCTTCAGCTGCACGAGGAAGCAACTATCGCACACCAGCGCGTGCAGCGGATAGAACGGCTCCATCGCGTCGGTTTGCTCGGCCGTCAGGAAGCTCTCGCACAGCGGAGACATTCCGAGATCCATGAAGCTGCCGCTGAGAGCCCTGTCGCAAAGCCGGCAACGACCGTGTGTGGTTTTCGACCCGAGCAACTGAGAGAAGGAATGTGCGTTCATGGGCCCGTGCTTCGCAAAATTGAAAATGGTTGCGCGAACGAATTTTTCGCTGCGCCGGCATGATCTATTGCATAAGCCCGTTTGATTTAAAGCGTTATGGCGTATTATGGTAAAATTCGATGCATTAACCAGTACTTAGACTCGTTCTCGCTAACGTGCCGGTTAATCAGTTCGCACGTCGTTGGAGCCTCGATTCATCATGCTATTCGAAGCGATCAATCTCGAAGGCGCGTGGCTCATTCATCCAGAGCCGATGCAGGATAGCCGCGGCTATTTTGTCCGCACATTCTGCATCAACGAATTCAATGATCACGGTCTCGAAACCAGCTTTCCACAGCACAGCGTCTCCTCTTCCCTGCACAAGGGGACGGTTCGCGGCATGCATTTTCAGCGCGCGCCTCACGGCGAGGTGAAGCTGGTGCGCTGCCTCAGCGGAGCAATCTGGGACGTGATCATCGACATCAGGCCGGAATCGCCCACCTTCCGGCAATGGCGCGGCTTCGAATTGTCCGGCGAAAACGGACTGCAACTCTATATTCCGAAGGGATTTTCCCACGGCTTTCAGACGCTGCAGGACGACACGCGCGTTAACTATTTGATCTCTGAGTTCCACGTGCCCGGAGCCGCGGACGGCATCCGTTACAACGAACCCGCCTTTGACGTGAAGTGGCCCTTGCCGGTTACCACGATTGCGGAAAAGGACCTGCTTTGGCCGGACTTCAAGCCCTAAGCAGACCTGCGCACCACGCTCAGACCGGCTTCAACAGCCCGTGATCTCCCAACAGCTTCGCCGTCCTTTGAACGACCGCAAACGGCAGCTTTGCCCGTTCCGCGATGTCGAGCAACGCGTTCGTGCCGTCGGACTGGTTGAGAATCCAGAGCATTGCCATGTTCGCGGCGGCGGCGTCCTTGTCGCCCCCGATCGCGCCATATAGTCCGCGCTTGCCGAGCTGCGGCTCGCCCTTCGGGTGTGTATTAACGAAGGTGCCATTGCCTTCGATCGCCCCGACGGTCTCATTGATCAGCCGATATGATTCGCCCAATGCATCGGGCCCGATGAAGTCGAGATCATCAGCTGAGGTATGATATTCGGGAATGGCGCCGAATTTGCTCCGCGAAAACATCGCAACCGGCAGATTGAAGCCGGGCGAGCAGTATTGACGCTCGTCATAGCCGTACGGGGAGAACTCCTCGATCGTCGGCGACAGGCCGGAATGCGCCAGTGAGTGTATCATGGCCCGGTCGATCTCGGTATTGCCGCGCCGGCTTTTCTTGAACGTCGGGCCGCCACGGTCGCCCACCATCGAGACGACGAGCCCGTGCTTGATTCGATGGGCGCGATCCTCGTTGCGGGCAAGCCAGGTGATGGCGCCGATCGTCCCGGGCGCGAACAGGAAGCGATAAGAGTAGCGGGTTCGCAATCCGGAAATGCGTTTGGCGAGGTGCGTCAGCAGCGCGATACCCGAACAATTGTCGTTCGCGAGCGAGGGATGGCAGACATGGGCGGACAGCAGAAACTCGTCCTCCGTCTCGCCCTTGTGGAAATACTCACCGTAGGTGAGATGGCCGTTCTCCAGGCTGGAGTCGATCGAGACCTCGTAGGTCTCGTCGCGCAGTGCCTCAAGCTGCCGGTGGGGCATGCAGAAAGCCCAGTTCTCGGCGTAATAGGATGTCCGATACGGGATCAGGTCGGGCTGATCGGGCAGCGTGTAGACATGCTGCTTCAACTCGGCGAGCGAGATGCGCCGCTGTACCGGCACGCTGTAGCTCATGACGTGCAGGTTTGAGCGATGGAAATCGACGATCTTTTCGCCGCGTTCGTTCTTGATCCAGGCGTCGCGAATGTTCCACTCGCGCGGGACGGTCCAGTCGAGGACCGAAGTCCCGGTGGGAACTTCGTGGACCTGGAGTGGAATATGCGCACCAACCGCGCGCAATGTCTCCCTGACGCCGTTGCCGGTTATGCTCCGGCAATACGGAAAAATCTTTGCGGCGAGCGCAAAGATTTCCACCCCTACATCGTCGATGAGAGGTTTGCCGAGGGACATCCCACTCCTTTCATGCGCCCGTGGGCCTGCCCGGCCTCAGGAGCCGGCCAGCAGGGACGCAGCGCCCGTCGCAGCCACGGTCCTGCTTCCGGTCGTGCGATGCCGCAGATCGGTTTCGAGAATTCCGTCAGCCAGCAGCTTGTTGATGTGGCCGATGCGCTGGTAACGCGAACCTTCGAAGTCCTCCAGCGTGATCGCGGAGGCACGGTACGCCTTGTAGAGCTGTTCGGCGCCCTTCATGGCATCCCACTGCGGCTTGAAATTGGGCAATCGGGTTTTGATCTTTTCGAAGCTGACCCGATACGAGCGGGTATCCGGACCGGCGCCGTCGGCGAAATCGACCTCGCAACCGGGCACGACGCCAGCGACGATCTTCGCGAGGTCGCGGATCTGGTAGTTGTGCGCGGTCTGGCCGACGTTGAACGCTTCGTTGAACACCGCATCGACCGGCGCCTCGAGTGCCGCGATGAAGGCGCGCGAGATATCCTCGATATGGACGATCGGACGCCACGGCGTGCCATCCGACTTCATGTGGATCTTCCCGGTCGTAATCGCCCAGGCGACGAGATTGTTCAGAACCACGTCGAACCGCAGCCGCGGCGAGACACCGTAGGCCGTCGCCGGGCGCAGGTAGACCGGGCAGAAACCGTCGCCGGCGAGCGGGGCAATGCCGCGTTCGGAATTGACCTTCGATTCGCCATAGGCCGTCACCGGATTGAGCGCCCCGGTTTCGTCGATCATGCCTTCGCCGGATTTTCCGTAATTGCTGCAGGACGAGGCGAACACGAAGCGGCTGACGCCGGCCTTTTTGGCAAGCTCGGCGATGCGTACGCTGGCCCGATGATTGATTTCGTCCGTGAGGCCGGGCTTGAGGTTGCCGAGCGGATCGTTGGAGAGCGCGGCGAGATGGATGACCGCATCGACACCCTGGAAATCGGAAACGACGACGTCGCGCGTATCCTTGAGGATGGTCGGAACATCGCTGATGATGCCGCCCTGCGGAAACGTGCAGCGCTCATAGAGATCGCTGTCGAGGCCGATCACTTCGTGTCCGGCCTGAAGCAGCATCGGCGTCATCACCGAGCCGATGTAACCGAGATGTCCCGTCAGCAACACGCGCATGTTCACACACCCTGTTTGTTTGGCGTCGGTTTATTTGGACGAGGTGTATCGATCTTCGTTCGTTAATTCACGCGCCTAGTGAAACCGTAGTTAATCCAAAGTCATAAGCGGCGGCCCGGATGTAGCGAATTGCGTCGACACCGGCTCATACACGACTCCGGCTCGATCGTTAAAAGCGGAATTTGCGTCACCGACACAAGCTACCCGACGAAGGGTATTCCCCGTCAGGAATTGACGCGCTTATAACCCTATAGATGCAGATTAACCCCGCCTTTACCATGTTGCGATACATTTCCAGTTCAGTAATCCGGTAAAAGGTCGCGCGCAAATGGCGTATCGCAGCAAACACCTCCGCGAAGATTCCTGGGATTATGGACACGAATCGTCGATCGAGGAGAACGAGAACGTTCTGAAGTTTCCTCAACCCAGCGAGGAGAACTACGGATCGGCGGCCCTCGATCTCGTGAATCAGGCGGCCGATCTTTTCGAGACTATGGAAAATCACGCAAACCAGATCGAATCCTACGCCCAGTCCCTGTGCAAGAGGCTGGCCGACAAGCTGCTTCTTGCGGAGAGAGAGCGCGAAGCGGTGGACCGCGCGCGACTCGAAACGATCCATGAACTCAATCGCCGGCTTCAGGCGGCGGCACGGACGATCGAAAAAGCCAACGCGCGCATCATTTCTGCCGAGGATTATGCGACAGCCGCGGAATTTCGCGCACAGGCGGCCGAGAACCAGCTGTCTAAAGCCAATCGGGGGCTCGCTGCGGTCGAGGCGACCATTCGCAAGCGGCTTCTCTAACCGATCGAGGCATCGGCCATCGGGACGCTGCCGGACCATGCGTCGTTCGAGCTATCCAGTTCGACACGTTCTGTGCAGAATTGAAGGGCGCGGGTTCCGCGACCGACGCCTTCATAGACAAATCCGCACGCCTCCACCTCATCAGGACTGTAGATATTGCGGAGATCGACCAGGACCGATCCCACCATTTCCTGCTTGAGGCGAACCAGATCGAGCGCACGAAACTGGCTCCACTCCGTCACGATGACCACGACATCGGCGCCGCGCGCGCACGCGTAGGGATCGTCGCAATACACGATATCCGGCAGTTCACGGCGTGCCTGGTCCATGCCGACCGGATCGTGCGCGCGTACTTTCGCGCCCATGTCCAACAGACCCGTCACCAGAGGAATCGACGGCGCATCGCGCATGTCGTCGGTGTCCGGCTTGAAGGTAAGTCCAAGCACCGCCACGGTCTTGCCGCGCAGATTGCCGCCCGATGCGCTCGCGACCTTTCGTGCCATCGCGCGCTTGCGGTTGTCATTGACCGCCAGAACGCTTTCGACGATCCGAAGCTGCACGTCGTGATCGAGCGCGATCTTCAGCAGCGCCTGGGTGTCTTTTGGAAAGCAGGAACCGCCGAAGCCCGGTCCGGCATGCAGGAACTTCGAACCGATGCGGTTGTCGAGCCCAATGCCGCGCGCGACTTCCTGCACGTCGGCCCCGACCTTCTCCGCCAAATCGGCCATTTCGTTGATGAACGTGATCTTGGTGGCAAGAAACGCGTTAGCCGCATATTTGATCATTTCCGCGGTACGCCGCGCCGTGAACATCACAGGCGCCTTGTTCAACGACAGCGGTCGATAAATCTCACCGAGCACCTTGCGCGCACGCCCGTCCGAGGTGCCGACCACCACACGGTCCGGGAATTTGAAATCACGGATCGCAGCGCCCTCACGCAGGAACTCCGGATTGGACGCGACCGCGAATTCGGCCGACGCATTGGCTTCGCGGATCAGTCGCTCGACCTCGTCGCCGGTGCCGACCGGCACGGTCGATTTTGTCACCACCACCGTAAAGCCGGAAAGCACCGCGGCGATCTCGCGCGCGGCGGTATGAACGTAGGTCAGGTCGGCGTGGCCATCGCCACGCCGCGACGGCGTGCCCACCGCGATGAACACCGCATCGGCCGCGGCGACCGGTGCGGCGAGATCGGTGGTGAAATCCAGCCGGCCGGCTTTCACATTGGCGGCGACCAGCGCATCGAGCCCGGGCTCGAAAATCGGGATCTCGCCGCGGCGCAGGCTGGCGATCTTGTCGCCGTCCTTGTCCACGCAGGTGACCTGGTGGCCGAAATCAGCGAAGCAGGCGCCGGACACCAGTCCCACATAGCCGGTCCCGATCATGGCAATACGCATGAAACATCCAAATCGTCATGGTTAACGAAAGCGCAAAGGCGCGACG
>JBOHIT010000132.1:0-17533 GCA_050726155.1 Bradyrhizobium sp. | reverse complement strand
GTGTGCATGAGCGGCTCCTGGCCTGTTGCGGCTGAAGCGCGAGCGATCCGCTTGATCCCCTCATCACTTCAGTCCTTCGTCACACCTCTTGGGCGGCCGCCTCTCCGGTCCGGCGGGTCAAGGGCCGCGGAACGCGGGCGAAGCTTCACCCTTGACGCGCCGGCCGGGCATGCGGCAGCGGGGTTTTCCTTCTTCTGTTCTCCTCCTTGCATTTCATGCGGAGCGCGAGCGGCCGAGGCGGGCCCTCAGGCAGCGGCCTTGACGCGCCGCCACCAGGCTATCCGCACATCGCGCGGCGTATTCGCGAGCCGCAGCAGGAGATCGCCGTGGCACGGCCGCGGCGCGCACCAGCAGACGAGATCGCGCCCCCGCAACTCGTCCAGTGCGCGCAAGAGCTGATGCTGATCCGCAAGCCAGCGCTCGTATTTTGCGATCACTGCTGCGCGATCGCCGTCGGGACCGATCCGAAACGGATTGCCCCACTTGCTGCCGCGCCCGATATAGACCGCGCCCGCGGGCACGCCTGCGTGATGTTTGTTGAGAACCCTGCACATCGACAGCGCCTTTCGATCTCCGTTGCGGTGAGCGGTCTGCAGGACGGGGTTCAGGCACGAGGGTCACCAATCGCGTGTCGCGATGGGGAACGGCTTGCCCGTTGACCGGAGGGCCGCCGCGTCCAGCACGTCCGCGACCGATACGGAGATCGCGATGGGCGATCCGGCAGGGTCTGCAGATGCGACAGGCGCGATTGTTGCGCCGTCGGGCGCGACGCGCATGAGCCTCGTCAATCCGGTTCGCGGCCGCCGGCGAGAATCGCCTCCGCCTTGGCAATCGCTGGCCGCGCGCGCTCGAGCCAGAAGGCGCGGTCGAGTTGCTCGGTGTCGCTTTGGCTCGCGAAAACCTTGACGAGGCCCAGCAGCACCACAAGGTGCAACGCGATACGCTGCGGCGCCTCGACATAGTGAGAGGGAATCGGCTGTGCGGCTCCGCCGTAGGCGGCATTCTCGCCAGACCAGATGCCCGTCACATAGGTCTCGCCGGCAGACTCGTAGTCGCGTTTTTCGGTAGACCAATCGTCGTCGTCGATGGCGCGGCGGCAAGCCTCATCTATGGTCGCGGCTTTATAGGTCTGGTGGCGATAGACCGGCAGGCGATAGGTCGTCTCGATCGTGAAAACAGGCATGGGTAGGCCCTTCCTTTGGGTGTTGCAAACACCCTCGGGCGGCCGCGTCTCCGGTCCGACGGGTCAAGGGCCGCGGAACGCGGGCGAAGCTCCCCTTGACGCGACGGACGGGCATGCGGCACGGACCCATGCCTACCCTTGGCATTCTCCTTCGCGTTCGCTGTTGGCCGCCTCACGCGGCGCTAAGGTCTTCGTTCCAATCGTCGGCCCGCGGCCGCGATCGCGCGAAACGGGATCCGGTTTCCTCCGCGATGGACAGAATACGCCTGGCATACACCTCGCCCTGCCGATTGTTGTCGGTCGCGGCCACCAGCAGCACGTTGGCGCGTCTGGCCAAGGCGCGGATGGCGTCCTCCGTCGCCGGAGCCCATCCGCCTCCCGTGCTGACGTAGAGCGAGTCATCACGCAGTTCTTCGAGCGCAGCCAGGCTCATGGCGTCGACCGCCGCTTCGGTCACGCAGACGCGTGCGCAATCGGAAGCCCCGAGGCGAAATAGCTCCTTGGCGCCGCCGGTCGCAAAGCCGCGCCAGCTCGGGCCGCGCTCTTCCCAGCCGGTGACGGTGTCGCTGGAATCTGTGTGCGCCGCCCACATGCTGCCCTGCGGACCCTCCCGAAGCCGGCCATGGGCAACAATACCGGCGATGATGCGATCGGGGATGTGCCGTTCGTCGGTCAGATAACGCCAGGTCGGGGAGCCGGGCCGAGGTCCAAATCGATGTCGCCAACGGACCGCGATGGACCCAATCGCCTTCGGCTTGGCAGGACGTTGCCAGACCGGTGCGCGCGGGATGAAGCCGACGACATCCGCGACACGATCGTACGCGTCGGTGAAGCCGCCGGCACCGAGGTGCTCGGCGAGCGAAAACACGTCCCCTTTTGCAGTCGACAGCGGATCGAACCAGCCGCGGCCGTCATGGATGACAATGACGATCTTGCTGTCGCGGCGATATTTGATCGCGCGGCGGGTGCTTTCCTTGATGTCGACTTTCCAGCCTTCTTTTTCGAGCAAGGCCGCGCAGCCGACCTTTTCGCGCAACCCTTCGATTTCTTTCTTGTCCATCCTCCTTCACCGGGCTCGCCGCAGGCGACCTCCGGCCCTTTCCTCGGTTGGTCTCGCTTGTTCCGAGCTTTGCGGAACATCCCCGACCGGCCGCGAAGCCTGCCGGATGCAAGGGCGCGCTGATAAGCCATCGATCGGCGGATCACGAGCGCGGCGAAGCTTCCCTTGCAGCCAGCAAGGCGCCAGCGGCAGCCGGTCACCCGGCTCAATGAGCCGGGGACCAGGGGTCGTATTCATGAACGATGGCGTCCTGCTCGCCATCGTATTCGCTGGAGACCATGACGCCGAATTTGTCATCAACCTCAAAGAGGACGACCGGCACCATCAGCGTGCGGGCCAGATCGAAGGCGTGATTCTGTGCGAGGGTGAGATTGTGCGACATCGTGAGGCTCCCGTCTTGTGGCGGGGACCATCCCCGCTCGACAGGCGCCGACGTGTTCAGGGGAGGCCGCGGTCACCTCGCAGGCGAAGCCGAAGAGGTCGCACGCTTGCGTAGCGAACCCCTTGCGGGTTGATCGTGGAAGGCCGCGCCTGAACCAAAGAAAGCCCATTCGAGAGCGGGGTCGGTCCTTCCCGGAAGCAGGGCTTGTCGAACCGTACATCTTTCATCCGCGGGTCCATGCCGTCGTGATCAACCGCGAGAACAAGTGCCGCCCTTTCGTTGAACCGGTGAAGACTGAGTGGTGGTTGACGCGTGCGAGCTGGCCCTTGCAGCGACCCGCAAAGGCGTGATCGAGTAGCGAGAGCCGGTACTTACGTGGATTGGTGTGGCAAGTGGCTGCGTTCGGCCAGATCGAAGAAGCGGGTGAATTCGCCTTGAAACGTCATGGCGACTGTCCCTGTCGGACCGTGCCGCTGCTTAGCGATGATGACTTCCGCCTTGCCGCGCGCGTCCCTCATCTCGGATTCCCAGGTGAGATGGTCGTCGGTGCCCGGCCTGGGCTCTTTGTTCTTGAGATAATACTCTTCGCGATAGACGAACATGACGACGTCGGCGTCTTGTTCGATCGAGCCTGATTCACGCAAATCCGAGAGTTGCGGCCGCTTTTCGTCGCGGTTTTCGACCCCGCGCGAGAGCTGGGACAGCGCAACGACCGGGACGTTGAGCTCCTTGGCCAGCGCTTTCAACCCGGTCGTGATCTCGGTGATTTCCTGAACGCGATTCTGCGCAGCGCGCTGGGATTTGCCCTGCATGAGCTGAATATAGTCGACGACAATGAGGTGCAGGCCTCGCTGTCGTTTCAGACGGCGCGCGCGGGCCGCGACCTGGGCGATGGAGAGCGCGCCGGTCTGGTCGATGAAGAGCGGCAGCCGCCGCATTTTCTGGCGGCAGTCGAGGAGCCTGCCGAAATCGGTCTCGCCAATGTCGCCACGCCTGATGCTGGAGGAGGGGACTTCCGCCTGTTCGGAGAGCACGCGGGTGGCAAGCTGTTCCGACGACATTTCCAGTGAGAAGAAGGCGACGATGCCCCCGGCGAGGGGCCGCAGCGAGCCGTCGACCTGTTGTGCCGCGTCGTAGGCGCTTGCGACGTTGAATGCTATGTTGGTGGCGAGTGACGTCTTTCCCATGCCTGGTCTGCCGGCGATGATGATGAGGTCCGTTGGTTGAAGACCGCCCATTTTGGCATCAAGATCCTTGAGGCCGGTAGCAAGCCCCGAGAGCCTGCCATCGGACTGGTAAGCTTGCGCCGCTCTGTCAATGGCGTTGTCCAGTGCGGTCTCAAACGTCTCGAAGCCGCCGCCATAGCGTCCTGTTTCGGCGATTTCGTACAGAAGCTGCTCGGCATGCTGGATCTGATCTTGCGGAGCGCAATCGACGGCCGCGTCAAATGCGTCATTGAGCATGTCCTCGGCGATCTTGATCAACTCGCGTCGCACCGCGAGGTCGTAGACAGTTCGGCCGTAATCGGCTGCATTGATGACGGTCGTCGCTTCCGCAGCCAAGCGTGCGAGATACTGCGCAACGGATAGTCCGGCAATGTCAAGCGTCGCAGGAAGGAAGGTCTTAAGGGTGATTGGATTGGCAATTTTGTTTGAGCGGATCAGCTCGCTCATCACCTCAAATATGGTGCCGTGCAGAGGCTCGAAGAAATGATTCGCCTTCAGGAAATCGGCAACGCGATGGTAGGCGTCGTTGTTGATCAGCACGGCGCCGAGTAGTGCTTGTTCAGCTTCGATATTGTGTGGCGGCTCGCGATAAAGTGGAGCTTCCAATGGTTTCAGTTTGAATGCTGCTTCTGACACGTGTCCGTCCGCCGAGCCAATGTTGAAGTGCAGGACCTACGAAGAACAGAGGACCATGCAGGGGATGGGCGACGAATCGCCCTCCAGTGGGGAAGTGTAGCGCCAACGAAAGTAAAACCAATCGATTCGCACCCTTCCAGATCAGGGCAGCCTTCGCGGCTATTGTGCCACGCACCCCGCTTGCGTCAGGGATGGCCGCCCGCGAGGGGGAAGACCCGCTTGCGGGGCTTCAGCGCAGCCGCCAGCCCGGCCCGCAGGGCGACGCCCAATTGCTCTCTCGACGAACCCGCAAACACAGATAATGGGGGCATGTGCAACAACTGTGAGCGGCACATCCTGTGGGCCGAATTGATGCAGGCGCCGGAGATCAGCCAATGACCCCGACCCACGCATAGCTTACGGCAATAACCCCTGACGAATCGCAAGCGCAACGGCGTGGGGAAGGGACAATGCGGCAAGATTTCGCCGCGCGTTGTCGAGATGGAACTTTACGCCGCGCGGCGTGACGTCGAGAAGTGATGCAATGTCTTGCATTGTTTTACCCTGAGATATCCATGCAAGGCACTGCCGTTCCCGCTGCGTCAGCGGGGCGCCCGTCTGATCGGCCAACGAAGCTCGTCCAATCCTGGCGCTCACATGCGCATGGTAGGTAAGGCCGATCATTTGCAAGAGATCCTGGGAGGTCTCAATGAAACGGTCGAGCCCAAGGCTCCGGTCATCCACCGCCAGCGTGAACGCCGCGGACTGTCCATTGCCGCCGGGAATCCGAACCGTCAAACCTGTCCTGATCTTGAAACTGAGCGCATCGTCAAACAGACGGCGTTCTCTGGCGGATTTCGCAGATCGCGCAGCTCGTCCGTCCCATGGAAACACTCGGCATGGGGTTAGTGGCTTCTGCAAAACAGGGTCGATCTCATCGTATTGTTCATCGAAGTAGTGATCGGTCCAGCTCTTCGGATAAGACGAGATTAGATTGCGGGCATTCATGCCGCGCCCGAAATAAGCAAACCACCGGAATCCCAATCCGTGCGCGGTCCGCTCCGCGACGCGCCGGAAATCATCTTCGGTGCGCGCAGTGTGAAGACAATCGACAAATTCATGGCAGGCTCTTTGGACATCTTTCATTGCGCCTCTTAATCAAGTTTATATTTATTCTAACGCGACGCGACGCGACTACGTCGACACTCGCGCCCTGCGTGTACGCCGTCTACGGCGACCTTGCGGCAGCTTTGCGGCGGGCCGGCGTTTCCAACACCCTGTCGAAACTGACAGCTTCAAGCCGTGACCGCTCCTGATTTCGTGGATCTCGAACCTGTGATTCGCAGCTGGAGGTCAAGAATGAATGTCATCGCACTCACGCGTCCTGCGCTTTTGAGAAATTCCGCACTGACGCTCGGGATGCACCGTCTGCGACGGCGCGTCTTTCAGGATCGGTTGGAATGGGATGTCGCGGTGTCGGACGGACTCGAGGTCGATCAATACGATGCTCTGTCGCCGACTTATCTATTGGGTATTGATAGGCAAGACGTTGTCGGTTGTGTCCGCCTTCTGCCGACCACCGGCCGCAACATGTTGGCGGATACGTTTCCGATCTTGTTGGACGGTCGGGCTGCGCCAACAAGCACCGGAATTTGGGAGAGCTCGCGTTTCTGCGTTGATACCAAAAACGCAGCGGCCACAGCCGAGAATGGTTTGAGGGAAGCGACGTTCCTGCTGTTCGCGGCGATGATTGAATGGGGTCAGTCCCGCGGGTTGACAGCGATCGCAACCGTCACGGATCTGCGAATGGAGCGAATCCTGCGCCGGGCCGGCTGGGGCCTCGATCGCCTCGGCGAACCTCGCCAGATCGGAGCCACCAAAGCCGTCGCTGGGCTGTTGCCGGTAACCGATGATGCTCTCGGAGCAATCCGGGCGGCGGGGAAGATTTCCGGACCGGCAATTGACAATTCGTCAAGCCTCGCACTCGCCGCTTAGCGGCAGTGTCATCTCGTCCAGATCTCAAAAAGGCTTTCAACAATGGATCCTGCTGCATTTGCTGCTCTGGTCGAGCGATGCGCTCCAACGGCAATGATTGAGCCGTTGGCGGCGATCGTGCGGCAGGCAAGCTCATTCGAGCCGCTTCTGATTACCGTACAAGCGCGGAAGCCTGTTCCCATTCAGGCCACGGATCGCAACGAGGCCATTCAGCTCGCGACCGAGGCCATAGCCGGCGGCCAGCCGGTCCGCAGCGGTCTCGCCCAACTTGACGGCGCGGAATTGAAGCAAGCAGGCTTAACGATTTCCACAACGTTTGACGCCTGCAAACATGTCGCGGGCCTCAATCGATTGTTCGATGCGCGATTGCAAGCCGCGAACGCGCGAGCGACAGATAGCGGGCGCGCGGCAGCCACTGTGATCGCAAGCTTTGCGGTGAAGGCTCCAAGCGGAACCTCGCAAACTTCCGGTGACAATACATTGTCGGCAACTCGCGCAGAGGCGCCAGTCCCCGACAGCCCAGCTACCAACACGCCTTCTGCCAAGGAGCGCCCAAGTTGGGATGTCTATCGCTCGGGCTTTGGCACGTCAGCCTTTGTCTATCAGCGATGAGCAGAGGTGACCCATTGTGTCATCAAACCAAACCGCGGCCGGGCTGGTCCGGCGGCAATGCCATCGGAGCCGTATCATGACTTCTTCCCTTCGAAAATCCGCCGCGTTGCTTTGCATCGGACTCGTTCTCAGCGTCGGACTGGCCGAGCCGGCGCTGGCGCAGACCGCGAATATCGAGGGCGTGCTGCAGAACATTGTCACCATGTTGACCGGCAACGTCGCGCGGCTGCTGGCGACGCTGGCCGTCATCATCGTCGGCATCGCCTGGATGTTTGGCTATCTCGATCTACGCAAGGCTGCCTACGTCGTGCTCGGCGTCGCCATCACGTTTGGCGCCTCCGAGGTGGTCTCGACATTGACCGGGGGTCACTGATGATCGAGGCCGAGCGTCTTACAGAGGACACCTTGTTCCTCGCCTGCACGCGACCGGCCATGATCGGCGGCGTCACCATGGAAGCCATGGCGCTCAACGTGATGTTTTCCTGCATCCTGTTCCTGGTGGCGGGGAGTATCATCTACGGCCTGGTCGCGCTTCCGATCCATGGCCTCTGCCGGATCATCTGCCGTCATGATCCCAATATGTTCCGGATTCTGCTCGCCTGGATCGAAACCCGGGGACGCGCGCGCAACGCGCCGTTTTGGGGCGGATCGTCCTGTACCCCACTCAAGCTAATCAGGCGCTATCGAGCGAGGGATCTTGGCTATGCTTAACGCAGCGGCGAAAGTCCGGGAGATCGAGCCCGATGTTTACCTGCCGTTCGGCCGGCACGTCACCGATACGGTCATCAGCCTTTCGACGCGCGCCTTGATCACGGTGATCAGGATCGAGGGCACCTCGTTCGAGACCGCCGAGACCGCGGACCTGAACGATCTTCACGCCAAGCTGAATCTCACGCTGCGCAACGTCGCCGATCACCGGCTGGCGCTGTGGACTCATCTCGTGCGCCGCCGGACGTCAGATTACCCGAAGGGCGAGTTTCGGTCTGGATTTGCGACGGCACTCGACGCAAAATATCGCGACCGGCTTCGCAACGAAGCACTGTTTCGCAACGATCTCTATCTCACGCTGCTATGGCATCCCGGCCGCGCGACCACGGACGCGGCGGCTGCGTTCTTCAAACGGCTCAGTCGCGCCGCCGCACGCTCCGTCGAGGTCGACAACGAGGCCCTGAAGCGGCTCGACGATGCCACGCGCGATATCGTCGCGGCACTCGAGCGTTACGGCGCCCGGACCATCGGATTGGTGGAGCGCGATGGCCTCGTGTTTTCAGAACCGATGGAACTACTCCACGCCGTTACGTCTGGCGAGTGGATGCCGATGCCATTGCCGCAAGGACCGATCGGACCTGCGCTATACTCGAACCGCGTCATCTTCGGCCGCGAAGCTCTCGAAATCCGCGGTGCCGGCGGATCGCGCTTCGCCGGCATGTTCGGACTCAAGGAATATCCGGCTTCCACCCGGCCGGGCCTGTTGAACGCGCTGCTTTCCGCGCCTTTTGAACTCATCGTCACACAATCCTTCGCGTTTCTGTCAAAGGCCGACGCCAAGACGGTACTGACGCGCAAGCAGAATCAGCTGGTCTCGGCTCAAGATCCTGCGGCCTCGCAGATCGACGAACTCTCTGATGCGCTCGACGATCTCGAATCCAACCGGTTCGCGCTTGGCGATCATCACCTGTCGCTGTTGATGTACGCCGATACGCCTTCGCAGCTGCAGGGTCACATGAGCGTGGCGCGGCGCGCACTGGCCGACGCGGGTGCCGTGGTCGCACGCGAAGACCTCGGGCTTGAAGCAGCCTATTGGGCGCAGCTCCCTGGACTTTTCAAATACCGGGCTCGCGCGGGCGCGATCAGCTCGCGCAATTTCGCGGCATTCTCGCCGTTCCACACCTATCCCACCGGAAAGGCCGACGGCAACCATTGGGGACCCGCGGTCGCGATGCTCAAGACCGCGTCCGGTTCGCCGTTCTACTTTTCCTTCCATCACGGCGACCTCGGCAACACCTTCATCTGCGGCCCGTCCGGATCGGGCAAAACCGTCGTTCAGAATTTCCTGCTGTCGCAGGCCGAGCGGCTCGGCGCAACTTACGTCTTCTTCGACAAGGACCGCGGTGCGGAGATTTTCGTCCGCGCCGCCGGCGGGACTTATCTGACGCTGCGCAACGGCGCTGCAACCGGCTGCGCGCCGCTTAAGGCGCTGGAACTGACGCCAGCGACTCTCTCCTTCCTGGGCGTGCTCATACGGAAACTCGTCACGCCAGAAAACCGTCCCCTGACCGTCACGGAGGAAGAGCGGATCGACTCCGGCTTGCGAGCCCTTTCGCAATTGCGGCAGGAGGAACGCTCGTTCGGCGCGTTGCGGACCTTTCTCGGCCAGCAGGACCCCGAAGGGATCGGCGCCCGGCTCGAGCGATGGTGCCGCGGCGCCCCCTATGGCTGGGTGCTCGATGGCGATCAGGACGCCGTCGGCCTCGACGCCCGGTTCATCGGCTTCGACATGACCGATCTGCTCGATCACCCCACCGTGCGGACACCGCTGATGATGTATCTGTTCCATCGCGTCGAGCGCCTGATCGATGGCCGGCGCCTGATCATCGACATCGACGAATTCTGGAAGGCGCTTGGAGACGAGGCGTTTCGCGATCTCGCCAACAACAAGCTCAAAACCATCCGCAAGCAGAACGGCGTCATGGTGTTCGGCACGCAATCTCCGCGGGACGCGCTGGCCTCGCCGATCGCACACACCATCATCGAGCAATGTCCTACCCAGATTTTCCTCCCGAACGCACGCGGTACGCGATCGGACTATGTCGATGGTTTCCACCTCACCGACACCGAGTTTCGCCTAATCAAGGAGGAACTCGCGCCCGAGAGCCGTCGGTTTCTGGTCAAGCAGGGCCACAACTCGGTGGTGGCGGAGCTCGATCTCGGCGGGTTCAATGATGAGCTCGCCGTGTTGTCCGGGCGCACCGAAACCGTCGAACTGCTTGATCGCGTGCGCTCTGAGGTCGGCGACGATCCGGCCCAATGGCTGCCGATCTTTCACGCAGAGCGGAGGAAAGCCCGATGATGCTTCAGCGCATGCCGACCATTTTTGCCACGGCGTCAGTCGTGGCCCTGCTGCTGGCTTCACCCGCTGTCGCGCAGATTGTGTTCGATCCGAACGTGTTTGCACGGCAATTTGAGCAACTAACCGAACTCAAGAAGCAGGTGGACACGCTGACCTCGCAGCTCAAAGTCGCACAGGATCAGTTGAACCAGGCCAAGCAGCTTTATGACAGTTTCAACAAGCTGACCAATGCCAACGACATCGGGGCGTTGCTGAACACACCACAGTTTCGCAAAGTTCTGCCGCAGCAGTTTTCCGATATCGAAAAGCTGGTCGCGGGGCAGGGCAGTGGTAACTTCGCAAGCGCGATCAATCAATATCTTTCGCAGAACCGCGCCTATGCCGGCAACAGCGGCAATTCGTATTACCAGAGCGAGCTCGACCGGATCGCCCGGCAGACCGGCGCCAAGCACTCCATGGGCCAGGCGGTCTACGACACCGCCTCGCAGCGCATCGATGCGCTTGAGGAACTCAGGACTCGCATCAGCTCGGCGACCGACGTCAAGGAAGTTCTCGATCTGTCGGCGCGACTGCAGGCCGAACAGGCGCTACTGCAGAACGACGTGCTGCGGATGCAGGGTCTGGCGATGATCCAGCAGGCCCGCTCCGACATGGACGGCCAGCGCGAGCGCGAGAAACAGCGGCAACTCGTCGATGAAATGAAGGCGGCCCTGCAATGAAGACGATGATTTCCATTCTGCTGTCGATCGCCGCCGTCATCAGCCTTACGGGGTGCAACGAGGCCGACACCAGTCGTCCGTCGAAAACAGTAGGCTGGTTTTTCGAACATCGCGACGAGCTTGCGGTGGCTCTCAAGGCGTGCCGCGACAACCCCGGTGAACTCGCAAAGACGCCCAATTGCATCAATGCCAATGAAGCTCGCAACAAAGTCACCGTCCAAGAGATGAAAGACGCGTTGAAGTAAGGATCGCCGCGATGGCCATAAACGTCTTTGACAGCTTCTTGAAAGAATTCGAGCAGCCGATCACGGCATTCGTGTCGACGTCGGTGTCGAATCTCGCGTCCTACATCGACGGTCCGCTGCGCGTCGCCGTGACGCTCTACGTTATCCTGTACGGTTTTGCGGTAATGCGGGGAGCCATTTCTGAGCCGATCATGGAATTTGCCTGGCGGGCGATGCGGATCGTGGTCGTCGTTCTGCTCGCGACCAATTCCAGCGCGTTCCAGCAATACGTCACGGGTCTGTTTTTCGACTCCCTGCCGAAGGAGATAGGTAATGCGTTGGCGGGCTCGGGACTGAATACCAATTCCGGAGTTCCATTCGATCAGCTTCTTTCCAAAGGAATCGACGTCGCCAACAAGATCTACGATCAAGCCGGGTTGACCAACATCGCGCCAGCGCTGATTGCGGCCATTCTCCTGGTGTTCGTGGCTGTTGGCTCGTTCCTCCAGTTTGCAATCCTGCTCTATGCCAAAGTTGGCCTCGGCGTTGTGATCGCGCTCGGCCCGATCTTCATTGCGCTGGCATTATTTGAGGCTACGCGTCCGTTTACGGAAGCCTGGCTTCGCCAGGTCGCGAATTTCGTGATCCTGTTGGTGCTGGTAGTCGCTCTGGTCGGGCTAATGTTAACCACCGTCAGCGGGTTCATCGACAGGTTCGCGGCAAACGCGGGAACGGCAGGTGAGATGGTGGTGGCCGCAGTCGCCATTAGCGCGGTGCTCGGTCTCTCCGGCTACATCGCGCTCCAACTGCCGATCATCGCGGGCGGCCTCGCCGGAGGCGGTGCCTCCCTTGCGAGCCGGCTGGTGACAAGCCCATTGATAGCCAATGCGACGGCCGCCGCCGGAGGCGCGTATGCCGGCGCCCGATGGTCGGCAACACAAAGTCTCGCGGCGATGAGAGCCAGCCGTCAGGGCGGCAGCATGCGGCGCACCCGATCGCAGGGGACCACGGCTGCGTAAGCAAACGAGCGCCGGCATCAGGCGACAGGGGAAAACAGGGGCATCAGAAAATGTGGCGTCGATTATTCATTATCTGCGTGGTCGCATGGCAGCTTGGCGGCTGCGCGATCTGGTCCAAGGCGCCACCCTCATGTGACGGTCTGGCGCGCCGGCCCCTCAATCGTTCGCTGTGGGACTGGGAAACCGGCACGCCACTGGCCGCCCCGGAGTCGCCGGTCGCGCCACCAATGGGCCCGCAATCTCCGCCGATTGTCCGCAAAGGCGATGCCAATCCGACTCCGCCATCGACTTTCGCCGCCACGAAATTCGCGCCGGGCAGCAGGATCGACCTCGCCGCCTCTTACCGTCCCTGCGGCAAGGAGACGTGAGATGGTGGGGCATGATGACCTGAAAACCTATTTCGAGAATGCGCGGCGGTGGGAGCAAGATCTCTTGCTGTCCGCCCATCGTTCACGGCGCATCGCCTGGGTGGTCGCGGCCGGCGCGTGTGCGCTGGCGGTCGCCTCGGTCGGAGCGGTCGCAGCGCTGGCGCCGCTAAAGACCGTCGAGCCGTTCGTGATCCGGGTCGATAATGCGACCGGCATCGTCGAGACCGTCTCCGCGCTCAATTCGACGCCGTCACGCTACGACGAGGCGGTCACCAAATATTTCTTGGGACGCTACGTTCGCGCGCGTGAGGGCTACAGCTACCCGGAGGCCGAAACAAACTTTCGCACGATTTCACTGCTTTCGGGCCAGGGCGAGCAGGCCCGTTTCGCAGCGTGGTACCGCGGCTCCAATCCCGAAAGCCCCCAGGTCGTTCAAGGCCGTTTCGGGGTCGCCACAGTGCGTATCAAGGCGATCTCGCTCCTGGCCGACAATGTCGCGTCTGTGCGTTTCATGAAAGAGAGCCGCAAGGGTGAGGAAACCCGGGTGACCCATTGGGTCTCCACCCTGACGTTTTCCTACGCCAACGCGCCGATGTCCTCCGCCGACCGTCTGATCAATCCGCTCGGCTTTCTGGTTTCTGAATACCGCGCCGATCCGGAGGTCGTTCCATGAAACGTTTCGTGCTTCTGATGACCTTAGCCCTCGGATTCGCAGGGCCGGTGCTGGCGCTGCAACAGCCGTCACCGGGGCAACGCGATGCCCGGGTACGCACGGTGACCTATGACCCGTCCAACGTGGTCCGGCTCAACGGTGTGATCCGCGCCTCGACGCAGGTCGTGTTTGCCGACGATGAAGAGGTCGCGCATGTGGCGATCGGCGACGCGGTGGCGTGGGAAGTCGCACCCGCGGGCTCGATTCTGTTTCTCAAGCCGCGCGAAAAACATCCACCGACCAATCTGCAGGTCGTCACCACCCGCACCGACGGGCGCAAGCGCTCCTATCAGTTCGAGCTGTCGATCGCCGAGACGACGCTGGCGGACAGCTACTTCGTTGTCCGCTTCGCCTACCCCGGCGACGAGATCGAGCGTCGGCGCAGTGAGGCGGCCGCGCGCGGCGCCGAGCGGGAAGGCGCGCTGATCGAGCAGACCTTCGACCTGCATCATGCCTATGGCGCGCGCAACTGGCGCTTTTCGGCCCAGGGCTCGATCGACCTCGAACCGGAAGCCGTGTTCGACGATGGCAAGGAAACCACATTCCGCTTCGCTGGCAATCGCGAGATCCCGGCGATTTACCTGATCAACTCGGACGGCTCTGAAAGTCTGGTGCCCAAGGATGTCCGCGGCGAGCTCGTGGTGGTCCACGCCACGGCCCGCGAGTTTCGCTTGCGCAAGGGCGACAACGTGCTCTGCATCTTCAACGAAGCGTTCGATGCCGTAGGCGTCAATCCCGGCACCAACACCACAAGCCCGTCGATCGAGCGGCGGGCGAAGAAGTCACCTCCAACCCGCAAAGCACAATAGCGAGCGCAGCATGACCGAGCTTGAGAATGAGACGCTTGCCGGCGACCGCGGCATTACCCCGGTGGGAGGAGGGGACAATAGTCGAACAGCGATGCTCAAACGCGGCTTCGGCGCGCTCGCGCTGACCGCCTTTGCCTTCCTCATCATCTGGGGTACCTGGAAAGGCGACAAGCCGGTCACCGATTCCGCCCGCAAACTCATGATCCGTCAGGCGGCGGCGTTCGAGCCCGTCGCGGAGCTACCTCCCGCACCGATCACCACGGCATCCATTCCGGCCGCGCCGATCGCTGCCGCGCCAGCGGCAGCAGCGCCCGCACCGGATCAGATGCTGGAAAGCGCGCGGCGCGCGCCGGTGTTGGCCTATAACCGGCCGATCGCATCGGGGCGTCCGCCCCGCGACGGCATGACCGGAGGTGTTCCCACCGATCCCTATGGTTTTGGGCGGGCCGAGCCACGCAACGAGCTTGCCGACAAGCTGAAACCCACGCCGATCGAGGGCGTGCGCGCAGCGCGGCTTCCCAATCGCAATCTCCTGGTCACCCAGGGTACGTCGATCCCGTGCGTGCTGGAGACCGCTATGTCGTCGGATGTGGCCGGTTTTGTCTCCTGCGTCGTGCTGCGCGACGTGATGTCGGATTCCGGCAACGTGGTGCTCATGGAAAAGGGCACGCAAGTGGTCGGCGAATATCGCGGCAATGTACGGCGCGGCTCAAAACGCATGTTCGTGCTGTGGACCCGCGCCAAGACGCCGACAGGTGTCATCGTGGCACTGGCGTCGCCAGCCACCGATGCGCTCGGCCGCGCCGGGTTCGACGGCGACATCGACACCCATTTCTGGGAGAGATTCGGTTCAGCGCTGTTGCTATCGATCGTCAACGACGCCTCCTCGATCGGGCGCCAGCAGCTGCAAGACGGTTCGATCCAGATCAACAACACCGCTGGGGCGACCAACACCGCCGCCGGCATCGCCGTCGAGCAATCGATCAACATCCCACCGACCCTGAACAGGAATCAGGGCGAACTCGTCAATATCTTTGTCGCGCGCGATGTCGATTTCTCCTCGGTCTATCAACTCAAACGGATCGAAACCCGCACCCAGATTCTCGACCGCACCGTCCCGGGAGTCATCGTGGCGCCGGCTGTGGTGACGAAATGAGCGAGGTCGCATCAATCGACCGCGATGGCGGCCGCCTTGTTCTGGCGCGGTACCTCGAGCCGCTTGCACCCTACCTCGCGGACAAAACCCTGACCGAAGTCGTCGTCAACCGTCCCGGTGAGATTTTCGTGGAAGGACCTGATGGTTGGACCCGGCATGAAGCGGCGGCTTTGACGCATGCGTACCTCTCACATCTCGCAACCGCGGCTGCCGGTCTCACGCGCCAGGATATCGGTCCGGAACACCCTGTCGTGTCGACCACCCTGATCGGTGAGGAGCGCTGCCAGATCGTGGTCCCGCCGGCTGTCCCGGCCGGCACGATCAGTCTCACGATCCGCAAGCCATCGACACTGACCATGACGCTTGATGCCTTCGAGCAAACAAAACTGTTCGATGAGGTCCGCGCCGCCGGCGACGAGCTTACCGCCGACGAACATCGATTACTCGCTCTGAAGGAAGCCAGCCTCTGGCGCGAGTTCCTTGAGCTTGCGGTGCGAGCCCGCCGCAATATCCTTATTTCCGGAGCGACCGGTTCCGGCAAGACCACCTTGTCCAAGGCGCTGATCGCGGCGATCCCGGCACATGAGCGGCTCATCACCATTGAAGACACTGCCGAACTCGTCATCCCGCATGAGAATTGCGTCCGGCTGCTCTATGCCAAGGACGGGCAGGGCGTTGCCAAAATCGGCCCCCGCGAACTGCTGGAATCGTCCTTGCGCATGCGGCCCGACCGCATCCTCCTGCAGGAGCTGCGTGACGGCACCGCTTTCTTTTATCTCCGGAATGTGAATTCGGGGCACCCGGGATCGATCACGACGGTTCACGCCGACAGCGCCCGCCTTGCCTTCGAACAAATGACCTTGCTGGTCAAGGAGAGTGCGGAGGGACGTGACCTTCATCGCGACGATATCCGTTCGCTGTTGTTGCATCTGGTCGACGTCGTCGTCCAGATGCAGAAGCGTAACGGCCGCTACCGCATTTCGGAAATCTACTATGACCCCGTTTGCAAACGCGACCACGCCCATTAAGGCGGCGCAGGGCACGACGCTTGCGCTTGGGGCCGGCGCGGTATTTCTGCTGGTCGCCTCAAACATTCTGCTGCTCGGGCTCAGGCTTCATGATGGCGGCTTTCACTGGTCGGAGATCGCCACAGGCTGGCCGCGCTACGGCGCCGACCCGCGTTTCGACCGCTGGCTGACGCTGTCGACCCTCGCCGGCCTGGTCGTGGTCTTTGGCCTGCTCGGCGCCATCCTCCGGCATCGTCCGCTTCCCCTTCACGGCAAAGCCCGTTTTGCTTCCGAGCGCGAGATCAAGGCTGCCGGCCTGCGATCCAAGGAGGGTTTGCTGCTCGGCCGCAAGGACGGTGGAATGCTCTGCTTCGGCGGATTGGAACACGTCCTCCTCTACGCCCCAACCCGCGCCGGGAAGGGCGTCGGTTATGTCATTCCAAACCTGCTCAATTGGCCGGATTCGGTCGTTGCGCTCGACGTCAAGAAAGAGAACTGGGATCGCTCCGCCGGCTTTCGCGCCGCCCACGGGCAGGAGGTTCATTTGTTCGATCCGCTTGATGAGAACGGTCGCACCGCGCGCTACAATCCACTGGGCTATGTGCGCAGTGATCCCGCCGACCTTTATGACGATCTGCAGCGCATTGCGGTGATGCTGTTTCCGGCCGAAAGCCGCGGCGATCCGTTCTGGTTCGAGGCCGCTCGTTCATCCTTTGTAGCGATTGGCGGCTATGTCGCGGAAACACCAAGCTTCCCATTGACGATCGGTGAGATCCTGCGCCAGCTGTCGGCGACCCAGGATCTCAAAAACCACTTTGACAAAATCATCGCCGACCGCAAGGCGGGTCCTTCACCGCTGTCGCGGCATTGCATCACGGCGCTGAACGATTTTCTCGCCGCCTCCGAGAACACCTTGAACTCGGTCCGCAAGACCGTCACGGCGAGGCTCGGTCTCTGGCTAAACCCGCGCATCGATGCAGCAACCTCGACCAATGATTTCGACCTGCGGCAGCTGAGACGGCGGCCGATATCGATCTATCTCGGGGTGACACCCGACAATCTCGACCGCATGGCACCGCTTCTCAATCTGTTGTTTCAGCAGGCGGTAGATCTCAATACCCGCCAACTGCCGGAACAAAACCCCAAACTCAATCGCAAGCTACTGCTGCTGCTCGACGAATTTCCGGCGCTGGGCAACGTCAATGTACTGGCAAAATCGGTCGCCTTCATCGCTGGATACGGCATCCGGCTTCTTACCGTAGTCCAGAGCCCGGCGCAGCTACGCGCGATCTACGGGATCGACGCAGCCCGCAACTTCATGACCAACCACGCCGTCGAGGTCGTATTTGCCCCGAAGGAGCAGGACGTGGCGAATG
>JBOHIT010000131.1:0-7040 GCA_050726155.1 Bradyrhizobium sp. | reverse complement strand
GTTCAGCCCATTGCTGTCGGCGTTCGGCCCTGCGCTTTTCTTCGGCAGCGCGCCTCGCCTCTCGCCTCAGATCGGCATTGCGCGGCTTCACTTCGCTGCCACGTGCTTGCGCGAAAACGGCTTCGGGAGTTTTGACCGGTTCGGAATTTGTTTCAGACGTCGCGGCTTGCGTCACCGGCGCCGCGGCTTGCGGCGGCGGTGCAGCAGGCTGCGCGCTTGCGTTCGCGTTTTCTGCGGCCTGCGGTTCGGCAAGCTTCGCCGGCGCCGCGGCCTCACTTTTCGCCGGCTCCGGCGAAGCATTGATCGCCGGGATCGGCTTCTCCGACATTCGCAGCTCGAGCTTGCTCATTTCGGTCTTGGGCGCGTGCGGGCTGACGATGTTCGAGATCAACACGCCGCCGCCAAGGCCTGCGACAACGGCCGCAATCACGGTTCCCACGCCTGCAAAATAGGCCGTCGATGTGCGCATGGCTCGGCTCCTCGTTCCACGCGGGAAAACGCGCGGCCTGGGCCGATGTTCCGATACGGGAAAATGTGGAAAGCAGGGAACCGGCGGCGGCAGCGTGGCCGCCGCAAACGCTCAGATCATGGAGGCTACTTTTTCCAGCCCGATGATGCGCGCGAGCGAGCGCACTTCGCTCTTCTGGTCTTCACGCAGCTGGAACAGCAGCGGCATCGCCGCCGATTTCAGTTGCTGGACCTCTTCGGCTTCGGGATCGATCGGAATGCCGGCTCCATTGGGATCGGCCTGCCGCTTTGCGTGAATCTTGCGGGCGACAGCGCGGAGCGCGGTTTCCACCGGCGGCCAGTAGGACTCCTGCGAAGCCGACAATTTCAGGCGGTCCTTGATCCCGGCGATCTGGATGTCGCTGAGCAGCGCGTAGTTCTTTTGCGGGGCTGGCTTGGCGGCGGCCTTGGGCTTGGCGGGTGCCACGCTCGGCGCCATAGCGGGCGCGACGACCTTGGGGATTCCGAGATCGGCCGGCCCGGTCGCGGCATAGGCCTGACGCAGCGGCTCGCTCAGCACGGGCGCGGCCTGTTGCGGCTCAAACGCGGCGAGTGCGGCAACGGCGAGCCGGTCTTTCTTGCTTTCCTTGTTCGAAACCGGGCTTGTGACTTCGGGGGCGGAAGCCAGCTCGTAGCGCGCGGCGGGTACGCTGTCGCGGCCGAGAATTGCGGTAGCGGCGGCGCCGACCACGAGGAAGCAGGCCAGCGCAACGATGGTAATGGCTTTGGTCAAAAAGGTCTCCATCCCGCCGATTGGATGCCTGAAAACTGGATGGTAATTAAGGCTTTACCATGCCGCTCAAGGGGTTATGGGACGTTGAAAAATGTGAAAATCGCGCCGAATCGATAAAGAATCAGGCCGCGGCGGCCAATTCATAGGCTTCCTGGATGTCGGAGACGATGTCGGACGCCTCCCAGAGTGCGTCGGGGGCGACCGAGCGCAGGCTGATGGTCCAGTTGGCCTTACCGGTGCGGGGCATGCTGACGATGTCGAATTCGACGTTGCGGCACAAGGGATGCCGGTCCAGCGCGCGGGTCACCCGCCACCTGATCTCATCGATCGTCGCCGGGGTCTTGGCATAAAACTGATCGAAATCCATCTTGCGCCCCCTTATTTGCGGACGGCCCTGCCGTGGCGGCGGGCTATCCTGTGGGACTATTGTTGGGACGGATTTGGTTAACGGCCCGTTAAGGGGCGAAAACGGCGCGAGAACAGCCCTTCGATGACGGACGCGACACCTGAGATCACGATCGCCGTGGCCAAACCGTCGGCCCGCACGGCACTGCTGGCGGCCGCGATCATATCAACCGGCACGCTGCTGCTCGCGACCTTCGAATTGTCGATGGCGGAGTGGCCGTCGGCCCTCGTGCTGCTCGGCATCCTGCCGCTGACGGCGCTGACGTTCTTCGGCTGCTGTATCTGGACCGCGACGCTGCTGTTTCGGATCCGGAGGGGCGGCACGAAATTCGCGATCCCGTTCCTGATTTGCGCGGCGACGCTGGCGATTCTCGTCTACGCCCCCCTGCAGAAAGTCGCGCTGCAGCGGAATTTCCACTGGCACCGCGCCGATCGCGAACGGATCGTGGCCCGGGTCGAGGCCGGCGAACTCAAACCCAATGTCGACGATAACAAGTCCATGATCGCGCTGGGCGACAAAGAGCCCAATGTTTCCGCCGGCGGCAACGACATCGTCGTCGACAAGGCCGAGGGCGGCACCTACGTGCTGTTCCTGACCTCGCGCGGCCTGAAGCATTATTTCACCGGCTTCCTGCGCGTGCCGCCGGGCAGCGATCCCAAGGACTTCTTCGAATTCGACGACAAGCCGCCGAGCCAGCTCGTCCGCTACGACAAGGATTGGTATTTCGTGGCGAATTAAATGATCTGGATTTTCATCGCTGCCGCGCGATATTCGGCGAGCGTCTGCGCGACGAGTTCATCGACGGCAAGCACTTGCTTCACACCCGAGGTGGAATGGCCGGCGCTCCAGATGTCGCGCCAGCGTTTGGGTCGATTTTCGCGGGCGCCGATATCGATGTCCTTGCCGATATCGATGGCACCGCGCGCCGGCAGGTCGTCGGGATCGAGGCCGGCGGCTTCGATCGAAGGCCGCAGCATGTTGGTCTGCAGACCGGTAAAGGCCGTGGTCAGCAAGATATCGTCGGCGCTGCTCGCGACCAGCATTTCCTTGTATCTGATATCGGCCATGCTTTCGCGCGTGGCGATGAACTTGGTGCCCATGTAGGCGAGGTCGCAACCGAGCGCCTGCACGGCGCGCAAGGCATGGCCGTCGCTGATGCCGCCGGCGAGCACCAGCGGACCGTCGAAGAAGGCGCGCACCGCGCGGACGAACACGAACGGGTTGAGCCAGCCGGTCTGGCCGCCGGCGCCCGCCGTCAGCAGTACCAGCCCGTCGGCGCCGGCGGCGACCGCGCGTTCGGCGTGGCGGATACTGGCGACATCGGCGAACACCAGCGCGCCGGCATCATGCAGCGGCGCCAATACGGGCGCCGGCGAACCAACCGAGGTGATGACGATCTCGGGACTGTGCCGCAGCAGCACCTTCAGATCCTGCTCCAACCGCGCATTGGAGCGATGCACGATCAGGTTCGGACAAATCGGCGCCGAAGGCTTGCCGCTCTCATCCGAATGACGCCGCAACCGGCCATCGATCTCGCCGAGCCATTCGTCGAGCTGTTCGGGGCTGCGGCAATTCACCGTCGGAAACGAACCGATCACGCCATTGCGGCATGCCGCGACCACGAGCTCGACGCCGGAGACGAGAAACATCGGCGCTGCGATCAGCGGCAATGTGAGGCCGTCACGAAGGCGAAAGAGAGGATCAGTTGATTGCATCATCGAAGCTTGAGCCGCGGCCTTGTTGTGCTAGCGACTTGTTGTCTTGACGCGTTTTCTTCACGCGAACCGGTATCCACTTCGCTTGAAAACGCTATAGGATCAACATTGGCACGATCGAGAGCCAATTACAAAAAGTTGGGGAGGAATTCCGAGATGAGCAATCCGCTCTACACGCTTCCAGCCGTTTGCGAACAGACGTTGCGGGCGCTGGCGCGTTACCCGGGGCGGACGGCGTTCAGTTGGCCGGGTGGATCGATGACCTATCGGGGCGCCACCGATTTGATCGGGCGCATCCAAAGCGTGTTCATGCAACTGAACTTCAGGCCCGACACCCGCGTCGCATTCCTCACCGCCAACCGCGCCGACACCTGGTGCGCCGGCGTCGCCGCGCAATTGTCGCGGCTGGCGATCACCTGGCTGCACCCGCTGGGCTCGCTGGACGACCAGCTGTTCCAGCTGGAGGACTCCGAAGCGCAGATGCTGGTGGTCGATGGCATCACTTTTCGCGATCGCGGCGGCGAACTCGCGGCCAAGGCCACCGGCCTGAAGACACTCTTCACGCTCGGTCCCGCCGGTTACGGCGCCGACCTGCTGGCCGCGGTCGAGGCCGCAGGCAGCGTCACGGCGCGCAGCTTTGCCGCGCCGGACGATATCGCGACGCTGAACTACACCGGCGGCACGACCGGAAAATCCAAGGGCGCGCTCCGCACTCACCGCGAAAATGGCGTCGCCGCCGGCGCGATCCTGGCGGACTTCGAAATCCCGGACACACCGAGCTATCTCACGGTGGCGCCGATCAGCCACGTCGCCGGCACGAAGGTGCTGCCGACCCTGATGCGCGGCGGCACCGTGCACATGCTGAAAGGCTTCGATCCCGAAGCTGTCTTCAAGACCATCGCGCGCGAGCGCATCAACTTCACGCTGTTGGTGCCGACAATGATTTACGTGATGCTGGATCATCCGTCGCTCGACAAGACCGACCTCTCCTCGCTTGAATTGCTGCTCTATGGCGCATCGGCGATGTCGCCGAGCCGGCTGGTCGAGGGCATCGAGCGGATCGGGCCGGTATTCTCGCAGCTCTACGGCCAGACCGAGTGCTATCCGGTGTCCGTGCTGCGCAAGACCGACCATGATCCGAAGACGCCGGAATTGTTTACGTCGTGCGGTTTTCCGATTGCGGCCTGCCAGGTCAAGATTCTTGACGATAACGACCAGGAAGTTGCGACCGGCGAGGCCGGTGAAATCTGCGTGCGCGCGACGCATGTGATGGCCGAATACTGGAAGCGGCCGGAGCAGACCGCGGAGACCTTGAAGAACGGCTGGCTGCATACCGGCGACATCGCCCGATCGGATGAGCGCGGCTACATGTTCATCCTCGACCGCAAGAAGGACATGATCGTCTCCGGCGGCTTCAACATCTTCCCGCGCGAAGTCGAGGATGTCCTGTCGCAGCACGCGGATGTGGCGATGGTCGCGGTGGTCGGTGTGCCCGACGACAAATGGGGCGAAGCCGTCACGGCGGTCGTGGTGGCGCGCGAAGGCGCGCGTCCGAGCGAAGATGAACTGATCAATCTCGTCAAAGCGAAAAAAGGTTCGGCGCACGCGCCCAAGCACATCAAATTCGTGAGCGAATTGCCGATGACCGGCGTCGGCAAGGTCGACAAGAAGGTGCTCAAAGCCGGCTTCTGGACCGGCCGCGACCGGATGGTGGGGTAGCTATTTTTCCGGGAAGAATTCCGGCCACATCGCGCGCCATTTCGCGGCGAGCGGTGCGAAATCACTCGGGCCGATCTCGTGGCATTCGGCGTTCGGCGCCGGCGCGACCCAGGGCTGCGCGCTCTTCACGTACATATGCGCGACCGGCATCAGCCAGCTCGTATCGTCGAGCGTTCCGGCCCGGAGGTTGACGATTTGCTCGCGCCCCGCGCGGTCGCCGTGGATACGGCCGCCGCAGTCGCCGCAAAACCATGAGATGACCGCGACGCCCATCGGCGAAATGTGGCGCCATGGTTTCGGCGCGCCCTTCAGGATATGGAAATCCCTGGCCAAAACCGGCATGTTCAGTGCAAACGCACTGCCGGAAGCGGTCTGGCAATCCGTGCAATTGCAGCTGTAGAGCAGCAGCGGAAACGACGCGACCTCGTAGCGGATCGCGCCGCAGGAGCAGCCGCCGGTCAAGGGCAGTACGGGTCGAGCGCTCATGGTCAGGCCTGGCCGCAAGTGACGCCGCATCCTATCGGCAAAGCGGCGACCCGGCGAGCCTGCCGCGCCATGACGCGGCTACGATATCAACCGCCCGCCATTCGCCTGTTGGCGCGAACTTCATGTTCGAAATTATTGGGCACTTCGATATCGACTTCGAGCGTCGATACGTTCGGGCCGCGGTCCAGCCTGACCGTGACCTTCTCGGGATCGAGCTGGATGTGCCGCGAGACCACCGCGAGAATCTCCTCGCGCAGCGTAGCCAACAGGTCCGGCTGACCGCGCAGACCGCGCTCGTGCGCCAGCAGAATCTGCAGCCGCTCCCGCGCCACCGGGGCGGACGCCTTGCGGCCGCTGAACAGACGCAGCAGATTCATGCTCATGCCGCCCTCCGTCCGAGCAGCCGGTTCATCAGGCCCCGGCGTTCAGCCGGCACGATCATGTCGACGGCTTCGCCCATCAGCCGACGGGCCGCGTCGAAATAGGCGCGGGCCGGCGCGCTCGCCGCATTGTTCAGGGTGACGGGAGAGCCGACATTCGAGGCGCGAAGCACGTCCTGGCTTTCTGGAATGATGCCGAGCAGCGGTGTCGCGAGAATTTCAAGAATGTCATCGATGCTCAGCATCTCGCCGCGCGCGGCGCGCGCCGGATCGTAGCGCGTGATCAGGATGTGTTTGGTGACCCGCTCGCCCTGCTCCGCCTTGACGGTTTTCGAATCGAGCATCCCGATGATGCGGTCGGAATCGCGCACTGAGGAGACTTCCGGGTTGGTGACGATCACGGCCTCATCCGCATAACGCATCGCCAGCATGGCGCCGCGCTCGATGCCCGCCGGGCTGTCGCACAGGATCCAGTCGAATTTGGTTCGCAGCTCCGCGATGATTCGGCCGACGCCTTCGTCGGTCAACGCATCCTTGTCCCTGGTTTGCGAAGCCGGCAGCAGCCACAGGTTCTCCAGCCGCTTGTCGCGGATCAGCGCCTGCTGGAGCTTGGCGACGCCCTGCACCACGTTGATGAGGTCGAACACCACGCGCCGCTCCGCGCCCATCACCAGATCGAGGTTGCGCAGGCCGACGTCAAAGTCGATGACGACGACGCTCTCTCCGTTCTGGGCAAGTGCGGCGCCGAGTGCGGCCGTGGACGTCGTCTTTCCGACGCCGCCTTTGCCGGATGTAACGACCAGGACTTTGGCCATAATTGATCTCCTTAGCTGATTAATTCAGCGGGGTAATTTTCATGGTGTCGCCTTGCAGCCAGGCCTGGGCCGGGCGGTTGCGAAGCGAGGCATCGATTTCTTCAGCGGTCTGGTAGTAGCCGTCGATGGCGAGCAGTTCCGCCTCGATCTTCTGGCAATAAATACGTGCCGACGAATTGCCGTTGACGCCCGCCATCGCCCGGCCGCGCAGCGTGCCGTAAACATGGATCGATCCGCCGGCGACGATTTCCGCACCCGAGCCGACCGAACCCAGCACGG
>JBOHIT010000130.1:0-3804 GCA_050726155.1 Bradyrhizobium sp. | reverse complement strand
ACCGTGCATGTCGACACCAATGCGCGCTTTCATGCGCTGCTGACGGCATTCAAGGCCGAGACGGGGTGCCCGGTGCTGGTCAACACCAGCTTCAACGTCCGTGGCGAGCCGATCGTGTGCACACCGGAAGACGCCTTCCGCTGCTTCATGGGCAGCGACATCGAAGTGCTGGTGGTCGGCAATTGCCTGCTGAACAAGGAAGACCAGCCGGAATCGCTGAAGCTCGACTACAAGAACGCATTCGAGCTCGATTGAATCTGGCCGCAAGGGCAGGGCACGCGTGACGGCATGAAGGATCGAAAAACGCTGCGGTCTCTAGGCGCCATCGCGGTCATGACGATCGTGACGCTGGCCGCGCTGGAGGTCATTCTCCGCGTCGTCGACCTGCGCGAATTACGCGAAGGCGTCAGCGAGCGCTCGCTCAGCTACCGATACGACGCCGAACTCGGCTGGATGCCGATCCCGGGGTCCAGGTCGACGGCAACCAATGCCCGCACCATCCATGCCCGCCACAACAGCCTCGGCTTGCGCGACGAGGAGTTCATGTCGAGTGCGAAACCGACCATCATGTTCCTGGGGGATTCCTTCGTCTGGGGCCTCGATGCCGAGGCCGGCGAACGCTTCTCGGAATTGTTGAAACCGCGCCTTCCCGATTACAGGATATTGGCGGCGGGCGTGTCCGGCTTCGGCACGGACCAGGAATATCTGCTGCTGCGAAAATTATGGCCGACGGCGAAGCCGGCCATCGTCGTGCTCATCTTCTGTACCGATAACGACCGCGACGATAACAGCAGCAATATCCGCTATGAGGGCTACCAGAAGCCTTACTTCACGACATCGGCGGACGGTTCGCTGGTGCTGGCGGGACAACCCGTGCCCAAGTCACGTCTGCAGGCGATCAAGGAAGACTGGTGGGTGCGGAATTCCTGGCTGGTCCGGCTTGGGAATGCGGTCTATCTCAAGCTCCGACACCCGGCGTTGCGTGTGCCCGACCCGACCGAAAAACTCGTCGACAAGATCAGGCAATTTGTCGAGGCGAATGGCGGCAAGTTTCTCGTCGGCCTGCAGTCTACCGACGCTGCATTGGTCCGGCATCTCGAGGCGGCGCGGGTTCCCTTCGTCAGCTTCGACGGCGCGGCAGCCTATCCGGGAGCATCGGTTGGGGGGCACTGGACGCCGGAGGGGCACCAACTCGTCGCCGAGCGTCTGCTGGGCCTGTTGTCGGCGAATTCCGCCATCGCGCCAAAGCGCACGGCGCAATAATCGGGGCGTAGAAGTTTTGCTAACCAGGGCTAGGCGAGGTCGCCGCAGCTTGGTTGCCTATCCGCTTATGGGCGTATAAGAGTTCGCCCGATGGGGCCACGTGGCGGAGTGGTTACGCAACGGTCTGCAAAACCGTGTACACCAGTTCAATTCTGGTCGTGGCCTCCATCCATATAATCAATGGCTTAAGCCTGATATATGAGAGGCCGGACGAAGTTCAGGCCTTCTGAAGGCCTGTTAGCAGGCGGCGTACCAGCCCTCAGGAAACGGAACCAGCGGCCAAGGGGCGCGATTGTCGTTGGCGGGGCGCGGCACCTGATGGAGCGGCAGGGTCTGGGCCAAGAAATCATCCTCCGGGACAGGCGCAATGGCCGTTTTCACGGCGTCCAGCAATTGGTCGAACTCAATTTCACTCATCGCGCTCTCCGAGGTTCCGGAGCACACGATGTCAAATCGGCTTTGGTTTCAGATTGCGCGGATCGTTCGAATTTTATCGATCCGGCAGTCACGGCAATTGTGGTTAGTAAAGAATTGATTTCCCGGGGTGCACGGTAGACCCGCGCGCCTCGCGCCAAATGTGAGAAAAATCACATTTGGCGAAAATTATTCCGCGTATTCGGTCTGATGACGCCCGCGCTGTCAAGCCGGGCTCTGATGAGGGAAGGCGCGGTCATGAACACAGCTATTGCCGTCATCACAGCGCTTCTGAGCCGCGCCCGCCTGGTTTCGACGCTCTGCTGCTTGGTCGCATTGCTCGCGGCGGGACCGGCCAGTGCCCAGCAGGGCACGCCCGAGCAACGCCGGGCCTGCACGCCCGACGTCTACCGGCTCTGCGCCGGCGAAATCCCCAGCGCGCGGGCCATCACCGCCTGCCTGCGCCGGCAGAAGGGTAGCCTCAGCCCAGCCTGCGCGGCGGTGTTCGAGCAGTAAGGAATCAGATCTCCAGCGCCGAGAGGTTCTTCGGCAGCATCCGCTTGAACAGCGCCAGCAGGCGCGCGGCTTCCTTTGGCTCCAGTGCGATGGCGTGGCGCACGGCGGCCGCGATCAGCGTCATGATCAGTTGCGAAAACGAGGCCAGCGCAGGCGAGGGCGCATTCGGCGCAATCCGTCGCAACGCCTCGTCGAGCAGCCCCGCAAGATAAGCGCCGTCTTCCTCATCGAGTTGCTGCAGCGCGCGGTCCGCCTGGGTCGCCTGCCAGATGTCGCGCATGACAGGCTCGTCGTTGAACATCTGGTAGTAGCTGTCGACGATGCGGCAGAGCGCCGGATGAAGATCCCGCGGACCCTTCACCGTGGCCAGATCGCGGCGGACGCAGTCACGGCCAACAGCGTTGTAGCGCTCCGCCAGCGTGCCGATGATCGCGGTCTTGTCCGGAAAATATTGATAGAGCGAGCCGAAGGCGACGCCGGTCCGCTCGACGATGTCGCTCATCCGGAACGCCTCGCTGCCTTTCTCGGCCATGATCTCCGCCGCACTTTCAAGGATGCGCTCGAAGCGTTCGCGGCTGCGTTGCTGCGTCGGAACCAGCCGCGCCAGGCCTGCCGCGCCGGCCGCCGCCACCGGAGCCGGTCCGGTTTTCTTCTTGGTCGCCATCCGATTCCTCCAAGAACGCTTGACGAATATAATACGAGAGTTTATCGCATTTGACAAATACGAGATATACTCGTGTTTAATGAAAGGGAATTCCCATGTCGCAACTCCCGATCCTGATCATTGGCGGTACGGGCAAGACCGGCGCGCGCGTCGATGCGTTGCCGTTCGTGCCGGAAGAGATCATCGATCTCATGGAAGAACTCTTCAGCGTCGTGCTCGACGGGCGCAACAGCCGCGTCGCCGCCGGAGTCGCGCAGGCGCTTGGCCGTCCGGCCCGCGACTTCTCTGATTACGCGCGCAAGGCCGCGGCCACCGGCGTCTGGAGGGCATGACCATGCTTCAAGCCACCGTCACCGGATTGCTTTGGTTTTGCGCGATCGGCTGCGGATTGTTGGCCGGGCTCTATTTCGCTTTCTCGACCTTCATCATGACCGCGCTCGGCCGCATCGGTCAGGTGTCAGGCATCATGGCGATGAACGCGATCAACACCGTGATCGTGCAATCGCTGTTCATGCCGCTTTTCCTCGGCACGACGCTGGCGGGCCTGTTGCTGGCGATCACAGCCGCCTTTCGCTGGAGCGAGCCGGGCGCGGCCGCGATGCTGGCCGGCGGGGTGCTCTATGTCATCGGCATGTTCGTATGCACGGTCGTCTTCAACGTGCCCCTGAATAACGCGCTGGCCGTCGTCGATCCCGCCAGCACCGAGGCCGCCTCGGTCTGGGCGCGCTATCTGACCGACTGGACGCTATGGAACCATGTGCGCACGGTATCATCGACGCTGGCGTGTGCGCTATTCATCTGGGCGATAACGGTGAGGTAGGTTTGGTTGCGGCCAAACGGCGCGGCCGCGCGCTTGCCGGCAAACGCTATCGGGCACGAAATGAGAGGACTGGCGCCACGCAATCTGCGAGTATTTCACGGTGGGAATCGTTTAGGTGCCCCGGGAC